>JAYTRT010000207.1:0-1975 GCA_043746045.1 Actinomycetota bacterium
GTAGGCCGCCTCGGGTCCCTTGAAACGGGTGTTCAGCGGGACCACGATCGCCCCGGCGCGGTACGCGCCGAGTGCGGCGAGCAGCCAGCGCAGGCCGTTCGGGGCCCAGACACAAATACGGTCGCCCGGTTCGATTCCTGCACCGATGAACGCACGCGCTGCCACGTCCACCTCGGAAGCGAGTTCGGCGAAGGTCAACCTGACTGCGGCGTTTTTGCGACCTTCGACGAAACCCTCTTGGTCACCGAAGCGGTCGACGGCGAAATCGATCAGTCCGGGGATCGTCATCGTGTCGAAGATGTCGTCGTGCGGTAGTTCGTCGGAGCTCACGAATCGGGGACTCTAATGGGCGGTTGCGCATGACAGGAATACCGGTGACTACGGGCGGATGCGTAATCTGACGGGTCGTCAGATCGAACGAAGGCACGGTGTTCAGATGAGGGGCATTCTGGGGTGGGGCACGCATGTTCCGTATCGACGGTTGGACCGGTCGACGATCGCCGCTGTCGCCGGTACGGGTGGCGGCAAGGGAACGCGGTCCGTCGCGTCGTTCGACGAAGACGCCACGACGATGGGTGTCGAAGCGGCCCGCGGAGCGGTTGCGAGCACCGGCATCTCGCCGAACACGATCTGGTTCAGCACTGTCGCCATTCCGTACCTCGACAAGACGAATGCGACCACGATCCATGCTGCTCTCCGCCTCGGTGCGGCTGTCGGCGCATACGACGCGCTCGGCTCGGTCAAGTCGGCCGTCGGGGCGCTGCGTGCCGGGCTCTCCAGCGACGGCGCGACGTTGGTCGTCGCCAGTGACATCCGGGGCGGGCTGCCCGGTTCCGGTGACGAGACCAACGGTGGCGACGGCGCTGCAGCGCTGCTCGTCGGCTCGGACACCGATGGATCGTTGCTCGCCGAATTGATCGGCCGTGGCATCGCGACAGAGGAGTTCCTCGACCGTTGGCGCACACCTGGCGACGTACGTTCCAAGCTGTGGGAGGAGCGTTTCGGCGAGACCCGTTACGCAGCGCTGACACCGGTCGCCCTGAAGGCAGCGCTCGCCGAGGCAGGTATGGAGATCCGACAGATCGATCACCTCGTGGTCACCGGAACGCACGACAGAGCGAACACGAACGTTGCCCGTTCGCTGGGTGCGCCGTCGGGTGCTCTCGTCGACTCATTGGCGGCCTCCATCGGCAACACCGGCGCAGCCAGTCCAGCACTGCTGCTGGCGTCTGCCTTGGAGCGCGCCGAACCGGATCAGGTCGTCGCACTCGTCGTGCTGGCCGATGGTGTCGAGGCGTTCGTCTTCCGCACGACCGCAGCCATCACCGGCTACGCGCCCCATCGCACCGTTGCCGATCAGGTCGCCAACTCGGGAACCATCACCTACGGCAAGTACCTCGGCTGGCGCGGCCAACTGAACATCGAGCCGCCTCGGCGTCCCGAGCCTGTCCGCCCGTCTGCCACCGCGACCGCTCGTTCGCTCGACTGGAAGTTCGGCTTCGTCGGCTCGGTCGACGAGTCGGGTGAGGTGCACATGCCTCCCGCTCAGATCGACACCGAGCGGCGGGCGATGGCCGATGCGATCGGCACGATCGCCACGTACACGATCGACAAACTCTCGTACTCGCTCAATCCGCCGGTGGTCTTCGCTGTCGTCGACTTCGACGGAGGTGGTCGTCTGCCGATCGAGCTCACCGACGTCGATGCGGCCGAGGTGCAGATCGGCGATCACGTCGAAATGACGTTCCGGAAACTCTTTACGGCCGATGGCGTGCACAATTACTTCTGGAAGGCTCGCCCGATCAGGGGCGTGCAGGCCGCAGGGGCCGGATCGACTGAAGGGACGGCGAGCTGACATGGCATCACACGGCATCAAGAACCGGGTGGCGATCATCGGTATGGGTTGCACCCGTTTCACCGAGCACTGGGACAAGGGCCTCGACGATCTGCTGATCGAGGCGAGTGACAAGGCGTA
>JAYTRT010000208.1:0-1973 GCA_043746045.1 Actinomycetota bacterium
GACGTCGACGCACGGCGCCAGCGCGCCAAGGAACAACGTCGACGGGACAGGGCCGACAAGGTGGAACGCGATCAGGCGGCGCTCTCGGCCACGGGAATCCGCGAGCTGCGCCGGCGTCCGGTGTTCCATTCGCCGAACGTCTTCGCCCCGGTCGGGGCCGCGCAGCTGGCACTCGGTCCGGCCGACCAGATCGCGGAGTTCGCCGCCGAGACCGATGACCCGGCGGCGTCGGGATCCGAGCCGTCGCAGCACTGCTACGTCTGCAAGCGACAGTATGTCCAGGTTCATCACTTCTACGATCAGCTCTGCCTGGAATGCAGCGAGGTCAGTTTCCGCAAGCGCACCGAGACAGCCGACCTGCGCGGGCGCACCGCTCTGCTGACCGGCGGCCGGGTCAAGATCGGCTATCAGGCCGGACTCAAGCTGCTCCGAGCAGGTTCACGGCTGATCGTCACCACACGCTTTCCGCGCGATTCGGCACAGCGGTTCGCGACCGAGCCGGACTTTGCCGAATGGCACGATCGTGTCGAGGTGTTCGGATTGGACCTGCGCCACACACCCAGCGTCGAGGCATTCTGTGCGCACCTGTCCGCCACACGGGACGGCTTGGACTACATCGTCAACAACGCTTGTCAGACGGTGCGCCGTCCACCGGAGTTCTACCGGCACATGATGGAACGGGAAACAGCGTCCGCATCGACGATGCCTTCGCACGTACGTGCCCTGCTCGGCGAATACGAAGGTGTGCGCCGACCGGAATTGCTGCAACATGCCGACATCAGCACCACGACGGCGGCGCTGGTCGAAACGGCGGAGGCGGTCGGCTCTGCGCAGATGTCACAGGTCCGGCTGCTGCCGGACGACGGCGTGCACGACGACGATCTGTTTCCCGAAGGTCGTCTCGATCAGGATCTGCAGCAGGTGGATCTGCGCGGCCGCAACTCGTGGCGGATGATGCTCGACGAAGTGTCCTCCGTCGAACTGCTCGAGACCCAACTCGTCAACGCCATTGCCCCGTTCGTCCTGAACGCGCGACTCAAGCACCTGATGGTCCGCGCTCCCGGACGCGATCAGCACATCGTCAACGTCTCGGCGATGGAGGGCCAGTTCTATCGCCGCTTCAAGACCACGCGACATCCGCACACGAACATGGCCAAGGCGGCGCTGAACATGATGACGCGCACGTCTGCGGCCGACTACCAGAGCGACGGCATCCACATGAACAGCGTCGACACCGGCTGGGTGACCGACGAAGACCCTGCTGAGTTCGCCGAACGCAAGACGGCTGAGCACCAATTTCATCCACCGCTCGACATCATCGACGGTGCCGCTCGGATCGTCGATCCGATCATCGATGGTACGAACACGGGACGGCATGTCTGGGGGCTGTTCCTCAAGGACTTTCGTCCGACCGACTGGTGATCAGTGGGCGGCGGCCAGCCTGATTTCTTCGTCGACGGCGACGGTGCCGTCGGACGACAACTCCAACTGGGGGATCAGGAAAGAGACCGCGAACGCCATCACACCGGTCAAACACGCGAACAGCAACGGCCATCGTGCGCCCGAGGCGAGCGCCTCGACGAAGATCTTCCGCAACGTCGCGATCTCCTGAGTCGATGCGTTCTTCGGGGGGACGAACGTGACACCGTTCGAGCGCAGCAGCTCGGCAGCCCTGGTCTTCAGCGCCGGCGACAGGTCGGACGCATGTTCGACTCGCGTCAGGGCTGCCGCGATCGTTCGTGAGCTGAGCAGCGAGCCGATGATCGCGACGCCGAGTGACACGCCCATCTGTTTCGCAGTGTTGTTCGCTCCGCCGGCCGCGCCGGCCTTCTCCGTGTCGACATCGGTGAGCACGATGTTCGTGATCTGCGGCAGCGACAGCCCGAAACCGATTCCGTACATCGCGAATGTGGGGAACAGGGTCCAGAACTCGAGCGTCGAGGAGATCACCAGGGCCAGGTAGGCGAACCCGC
>JAYTRT010000209.1:0-6352 GCA_043746045.1 Actinomycetota bacterium
GATTTCCGCCTCAGCAAGGCCGGACTCTCGGGTGGACGCTGCCTTGGCCTGGGCATCGGCAAGGCCCCGTGCCTTTGTCGCGTCGGCTTCGGCGAGACCTGCAGCACGTGTTGCCGTGGCCTTCGCTTCGGCCTCGAGTTTCGTGCGCTTGGCCTGGCCCTCCGCTGTCAGTTCGGCTACTCGGCTGGCAGCCTCGGCAGCAGCGATGTCGGCGTCACGTTGTGCCTCGGCGGGGCGGATGATCGTGGCAACGAGGATCTGCTGCTGCTTGCCGGCTTCGAGTTCGGCCGTACGAGTTTCCTGCTCCACCACGTTTTGACGGGCTGACGCCTGCGCCAACGGCCCGGCCTGCGACGCCTCGGCATTGGCCTTGTCGACCTCGGCCTGGAAGCCTGCCTCCTTGATCGACGCATTGCGCAGCGCCTCTGCCTTGAGTGCATTGGCCTGCTGTTCACGTTCGGTTGCCTCACGGTCGGCGTCGGCCTGGGCGATACGCGCAGCACTGGCGACCGCAGCCGTATGGGGCATCGCGAGGTTCTTGATGTACCCGGTGGGGTCGTCGATCTCCTGGATCTGCAACGAGTCGATGATCAATCCGAGCTTCGTCATCTCCGAGCCGGAGGAGTCTCGGGTACGACCCGTCAACTGCTCTCGGTCTCGAATCATGTCCTCGACCGTCATGCTGCCGACGATGGACCGGAGATGACCGGCGAAAACGTTGTGGACCCGCTGATCCATCTTGTCCTGCTGATCGAGGAACCGCCGTGCAGCATTGGTGATGCTCGACGGATCGTCGCCGATCTTGAAGATCACCGTTCCGCTGACGTGGACGGGGATGCCCTGGTGCGTCACGCAGTCGACCTGAAGATCCGCGGCATGGAGGTCGAGCGACAAGCGACGCACGGCCTGCACGCCCGGGACGACAAGCGTTCCCTTGCCCGTCACGATCCGGAAGCCCATCTCGTCGCCGGAAGAATCCTTGGCGATGCCCTTCTCACGCAGGCCCGAGATGATCAGAGCCTCGTTCGGCTCGGCGACTCGCCACATCGCCTTGAAGAGCAGGATCGCGAACAGGATCACTCCGACCACAATTGCGGCCGGAACGATGATCACAGTATTGACTGCCAAATGCATGGCGTCTCCTTTGACTGTCGGACGGCCGACAGGGTGCGGCGCAGTGGGAGCCGAAGGCCACCGAGGGAAAGCGCACGCTTCACGATCGCAGCATATGCCCGTCCCCGGCGGCGCGGACGGGCATCTTCAGCAGGCGCCCAGCATGACGAGCAAGGCGTCGAGGCGAGTGGTGACGGCGAGCGTTTGTTGGCGGAGCCGCCCACGGTGCTCGGTGTTCGGCAACAGACCGAGTCGCCACATCATGTACTTGAGCGGCAACGGGTCGGAGTTCGCGCCGACGACACGACGCAGGTCGAAAAGCCGGTCGTTCGACGCTCGTCCTTCACTGAACCCGTCCTTGGCAACGGCGTAGTACAACTCGGTCACCCATCGCGGCACCACATTGGCAACGGAATCCACGGCGCCCTGTGCGCCGAGTGCCATCATCGCGAAACTCTCCGAGCCGGCGAGTATCCGAAAATCGCAACCGAACGTGATCAACGCTTCGGTCACCAGCCCGAGATCGGCCGACGATTGCAGGAGCCCCACGAAGTTCGGAGCGAACAGTGCCAACTCGGTGATCATGCCGAGATCCACATCGACCGTGTCGCGATCTCGACAGGTGTGAACGAGCACCGGGAGTTCGGTCCTCGCCGCGATCTCGACGAAGAGGTCGACCAGCCCGTCGCACCGGTGCGTCGTCGATGACGGCGCCTCCACGACGGTCCCAGCGGCACCGATTCTGCCGGCGTGATCGGCTAACTCGAGCGCGTCGACTCTCGACAGGCAGTCGATCGCGACAACCACTTCGACACGACCGTCGGCGGCGTCCACTGCAACCACTGCCAGTCGTCGACGCTCGGCAGTGGACAGGGCTCCTGACTCCCCGGTCCGACCGGAGCAGACCACAACCCCGTGACTGCCCTCCTCGGCGTGCCAGTCGACGAGGGACGCATAGGTGTCGAGGTCGATTTCACCATCGACGAACGGCGTGACGAGGGGTGGCATCGAGCCACGCAACTGACCAGACGTGAGAGAGATCATCACCATTCGATTCCGCGTAGAAGAGCATCGCTGAGCTGCCCGAAGGCAACCGCGCGCTCCGCCGGGAACGCAACGTCATCCTGCCCCAGATCTGCCGACGCCGCAAGGATCAGATCGGAACGTCTCGGATCACCTGACGGTCAATCGGCCGTCGACGACCGGGTTGGCAGGTTCGTCTCCCAGACTTCGGGCTCCTCCTGCAGAGACCGTTCCGCGAAGGACTCGTCGGTCACATCGGCATCTGCGAACTGGATCCCGTGGGACCGGGCGGGAGGCCAGTCACCATCGGACTCGGAACCAATCTGATCGATGCTGACCGGATCGGAACCCGTCATGTCCTCGTCGAAGTTCTTTGCCTGGTCCTGGGAATCGCTCATCGCCAAATCGTATCCGGCACCGTTCCGGTCGAACCGCGACCACACCCGGGCGTGGCACTTCTCTTGGTCACTGCACGCCGCTGCTCAGCCCGAAGTCGATGCTGAGAGCAGCGCCGGTGATGGGCGCTGCGCCGGGCTGGGCAAGGAACCAGAGCAGTTCGGCGATCTCACGCGGGTCGATGAAACGGGCCGACGAACCCTGGGGATACTTGGACAGCAACTCGGCGAGGTACCTGTCGGGGTTCTCCGCACCATAGGTATCCGCCTGATGTTGCAGCATCGGTGTGACCACGTCTCCGGGACAGATTGCGTTGACCCGAACTCCGTCGCCGGCGAGATCGAGGGCCAGGGTCTTGGCCAGCAGGACGACGGCGCCTTTCGAAGCGCAGTACACCGACGCACCCTTGTTGGCCTGCAGACCGGCGTCGCTGGCGATCAGCGAGATCGAACCCCGAGTGGCTCGGAGCGCCGGCACACAGGCTTTGCAGGTGAAGAACACTCCCTTGACGTTGACCGCCATCACGCGGTCGAACTCGAACTCGTCGACATCGTCGATCGGGCCCTCGGTCCACACGCCCGCCGCTGCAATCGTGTGATCCAGACGCCCGGCCCAGTCGAGTGTTTTGTGCACGGCCTCCGCGCACGATTCGGGCCGACCGACATCGCAGAACACAGCCAGGGCCATGCCGTCGAGCTCGCCGATCAGTTGTTCGGCCCTCTGCTGGTCCCGGTCGGCGACGACGACCCGCCACCCGCCTTCCACGAACCGTCGGGCCGAAGCCGCACCCATCCCACCTGCCCCGCCGGTGATCAGCACGACCTTGCGTGCATCGACACGGTTCTGCTCGATCATCGCTTGGCTCCCTCCGTTGTTCATCACATCAGCGCGCGCTGTGATCCTCGGCGACCCCGTTGCCTCCGTCGATGATCAACATCGTGCCGGTGATGTACGACGCAATCGGGGATGCCAGGAACGCCACCGCGCCGGCGACCTCGTCCGGCCGGCCGGACCGGCCGATCGGTGAAGCGGCACCAGCCCGGCGCTCGGCATCGGTTGCCGAAGCCGTGTCGATCCAGCCTGGCGCCACGGCATTGACGGTGATGCCGTATCGAGCAACCTCGACAGCGAGCGCACGCGTCATCCCGACCATTCCGGCCTTCGCAGCGGCGTACGCGCTGCCGTCCTCGAACGCGGACACCGCGCCGGACGTCGACGCGACGTTGACGATCCGCCCGTAGCCCGCAGCGCGCATTCCGGGCACCGCTGAGCGGCAGACGAGGAATGCCGTCGTCAGGTTGCGTGCCACTGTCTGATCCCACTCTGCCGCATCGAGGTCGACGAGTGCCTTTGCCGCGTCGGTCCCCGCTGCTACGGATGTCATGCCGGCGTTGTTGACCACGATGTCGAGACGGCTGCGCCAGGTCTGCAGTGCGTCGAACAGGGCTTCAACCGCATCGCCCCTCGTCAGATCGGCAACGAACCCTCTGGTCCCCCGTCCCAGCTCTGCAGCGCGATCCTCGATCCGCGCCGACGTCGAAACAACCGCCACCTCGGCTCCCGCCTCGATCAGAGCAACGGCGATGGCGTACCCGATCCCCGATTCGCTGCCGGCCCCGGTGACCAACGCGACGTGTCCGGTCAACGGACGAACAGCCGCTGGAATCCGCTTCACCTCGATTGTCGCAGACGGCGCCGGCCAGGCCTGTTCGGTCACTCCGCCAGTACACCACGCCGAGTGAGCTGCAGATAGTCTGGCGATATCTGACGAAGCGTCAGAAACGTTCGGGATTCGCGTCCACGTCGCTGCACACCGTCGAAGTCGATGATGTGCGCCGGCGTGTTCGCTCGGAGAAGGGGATCATCATGGCCAATCCAGTCATCGTCGAAGCAGGCCGCACGGCAATCGGAAAGCGCAACGGCGCATTTGCCGACTTCCACGCAGCGAAGCTGCTGGCAGCCGCCCAGGTCGGAGTGATGGAGCGCGCCGGCATCGACCCCTCCATCGTCGGGCAGGTCGTCGGTGGTTGCGTCACCCAGGCCGGCGAGCAGACCAGCAACATCGCGCGAACCGCGTGGTTGCAGGCCGGGTTGCCGTATCAGGTCGCTGGTACCACCATCGACAGCCAGTGCGGCAGCAGCCAGCAGGCCAATCACATGATCCACAACATGATCCACGCCGGCGTGATCGATGTCGGGCTGGCCTGCGGCGTCGAGCACATGAGCAAGGTCTGGCTCGGCGCAGCAACACCCCGCACGCCCGACGGCGAACTGATCAACGGCAGCGGGAAGCCAGCCGATTTCCCGTGGGACATGGGCGATCAGTTCACGTCAGCAGAGCGGATCGCAGCCAAGCGGGGTATCACCCGCGACGACGTCGACTTCCTCGGCCTGATCTCGCAACAGAAGGCAATCAGGGCCACCGAAGAGGGCCGATTCCAGACCCAGATCATTCCTGTCACGCTGATCGACGCGGACGGCAACAAGAGCGTCGTCGATCGTGACGGCGGCCTGCGGGAGACGACGGCCGAAAAGCTGGCGACACTCAAGCCGGTCATCGAGGGTGGCATGCACACCGCCGGCAACAGCAGCCAGATCAGCGACGGCGCGGCGGCCGTGCTGTGGATGAGCGAGGATCGCGCCAAGGGTGAGGGCCTCCGACCTCGTGCTCGGATCCTCGCCCAGTGCCTGGTCGGCAGCGACCCGCACTATCACCTCGATGGACCGGTCGACGCAACGGCAAAGGTGCTCGCCGACGCGGGCATGACGATGGACGACATCGACCTGATCGAGATCAACGAGGCGTTCGCGTCCGTCGTCCTGAGCTGGGCCAAGGTCAACAACATCTCTCGCGATGACCTCGTCGACAAGGTCAACGTCAACGGTGGGGCGATAGCCCTCGGCCACCCGGTCGGCTCCACAGGAAGCCGGCTGATCACCACGGCTCTGCACGAACTCGAGCGCACCGGCAAAGAGATCGCGCTGGTCACGATGTGCTGCGGCGGCGCGATCGCAACCGGCACGATCCTGCAGCGAATCTGACCACCAGCGACCCGAATCTGATCACGACCCACCCAATCGAAGGGAACCGAACATGAGCACTGACACAACGACCGCGCCACACACGAACCTGGGCCTCCCCATCGGCCACGCGACGGAGATCGACACCCCGTGGGTCGACATTCCGGGTGGCCAACTGCGTCTGGTTCACGCCGACATCGCCGGTGGGGTGTGGATCGTCGCCAACCGTTTCGAGCCAGGAATGGCGGTGACCCGTCATCGGCACACCGGCCCTGTCTACGCCTGGACCACGGCTGGTTGCTGGATGTACGCCGAGTACGGCGTGCGCTACGAAGCGGGCAGCTACATCTACGAGCCCGCCGGCTCGATCCACACCCTGATCGTTCCCGCCGACAACACCGAACTGACCGAAGTGTTCTTCGTGATCCACGGGGCCAACCTCGATCTGGACGAGAACGACAACATCACCGGGCTGATCGACGCGACCAGCATCGGTCAGGCCTACAACGCGCTGTGCGAGATGCAGGGCAAGACGCCACCTTCGTTCGTCGGCGCATAACGAGGAAGCCAAACACGCACGAGTACGGTTGAACCGTGGCTCGGACGGCGCACGACACTCGGGACAAACTGATCACGATCGGTCAACACCTGTTCGCCGAACAGGGCGTCTTCCGCGTCCCACTGCGCACCGTGATCGAGCAGGCCGGACAGAAGAACACCAGCGCGCTGCACTATCACTTCGGTGGTCGTGAGGGCCTCCTCAACGCGATCATCGAACGCCACAACGTCGGCATCGAGG
>JAYTRT010000210.1:0-1972 GCA_043746045.1 Actinomycetota bacterium
GCCTGGTGCTTGCAAGAGTTTGCGGAAAACTGCGCGCTATGGGGGGCGAAAGCGCTCGCGAAAGTTTCAGGAGAAGGCGCCCGGTTTGTTGAGGTTGGCGACCCACGTGTCGCGGACATCGTCGAGTAGTGGCGCCGGTGAATCGCCGATCTGGGCCACAGTCAGGCTGATCGTGCTCGCGCCCGCGTCGGGGACGAGATCGAGACGGCACCAGCACGGCGAGGGCTCGATCAGATGAACCTCGAGAAGATACGGCGGATCATCGACCAGCACCTCGCCGATCCAAGAGCTGACGATCAGCAGTGCTTCGAAGGCTTCGACGGGCAGCGCATCGATCACGAACGACGGCACGTCCTGCTGCGCCCGGCCGACCCATCGCGATGGTCGAGTCGAGCGCGTCGAGGGGGTTGCCGGTTTCGTCGGTTGCGCCGCTGTACTTGTGGTCGCGGGCAGTGGTCTCCGGCCGGTCAGATGTCCGACCGCGGCATCGAAAGCGGCGTTGAGATCGCGCATCTCCTCGTCACTGCCACCCCGGTCGGGGTGCCGGTCGAACGCGAGACGGCGGCGAGCAGCGCGGACGTCGGCGAGGGTCGCATCGTTTCCGAGCCCGAGGACCTCGAACGGATCGGTCACGACGGCATCACCAGATCATGCTGTCTGATCGCGGAGCCCTGCGTACCGGTCGCGTACCGCCTCGACCGCCTCGGTCGTGGCTGCGCTCGATCGCTGCACGGCGCGTCCGCCACCGAGCCGCCAACGAGCCGCGATCACCGCCGGATCCACCTGGCCGAGCATTGCGGCCGCCTGGACGCACGCTCCTGTGGCAACCGCTTCATCTCCGTTCGCGACCACAACCGGCAGGTCGCACAGGTCGGCCAGAATCTGTCGATACGCGGCAGAGTGGGAACCTCCGCCGATCATCACGACTCGCTCCAACGGCCCGGTCTCGGCGCGCAATGAATCGAGGCCGTCGAGCATGCTGCAGACCACACCTTCCACCGCAGCCCGCGCGAGTTGCTCGCGACTGACGTCGGAGCGAATGCCGCTCAGCCAGCCAGAGGCCTTCGGTCGATTCGGCGTCCGCTCGCCGTCGAGGTAGGGCAGCATCGTCATCGCGGCGGCGCCCAGCGGACCGTCGAGGGCCAGCGCGTCGAACTCCACCATCGAAGTGCCCAGGAGGCGAGCGACAGCGTCGGTGACCTTGGTGGCATTCGACATGCACACGAGCGGCAGGAAGTTGCCGGATGCGCCGGCGAATCCGGCCACCGCGCCGGTCGCGTCGGCAGTCGGCGCTGCCGTCGGCGTATACACACAGCCGGACGTGCCGAACGACATCGCCGCGTCGCCCGGCTGGAGACCGAGGCCGAGAGCCGCAGCCATGTTGTCACCGGTCCCCGCGCCGACAACGACGCCACGCCAATCGCCAGCCGACTGCAGCGGCTGAAGAACGGTGGGAACGACATTCGACCAGTCCCGGTCACGATCGATGATCTCGAGGAGGTCCCACCGGTAGTCGTCCGTCAGCGCCGACCAGTAGCCGGTGCCGCTCGCATCTCCCCTGTCGGTCACCGCGGCCCCGGTGAGCCGATAGGTCAGCCAATCGTGCGGGAGCATCACCTTGGCGATGCGTGCCCAGTTCTCGGGTTCGCAACGATGCAGCCAGGACAACTTGGTGATCGTGAACGCGGCGACTGGCACGCTGCCGCACGCTGCCGCCCAGTCGGCTGCGCCCCCCGGCAGTTGCTTCAGCAACCAACCTGCGTCGGGTGCGGACTCGGTGTCGTTCCACAGCTTGGCGGGTCTGATGACGGCACCGGACTGATCGAGAACGACCATCCCGTGCTGTTGGCCGGCAACGCTGATCGCCGCGATGTCGACTGCCCCGGACCGTCGTGCGACCGCTGCTTCGGCTTCGGCGAAGGCAGACTCGAAAGCGGCCCACCAGGCCTGCGGGTCCTGCTCGCTACGCGGG
>JAYTRT010000211.1:0-1972 GCA_043746045.1 Actinomycetota bacterium
TCGCCGATGATGGCGAAGGTCGGTCGGTGCCCGGTACCACCGGTGATTTCGACGAACAGACGATGATCATCAACATGGGTCCGCAGCACCCGAGCACCCATGGGGTGTTGCGGCTGATGCTCGAACTGCAGGGCGAGACCGTGTTGCGATGCAAGCCGATCATCGGATACCTGCACACGGGCATGGAGAAGACCGGCGAAGAACTGACCTTCATGCAGGGCGGCACGAACGTGACCCGGATGGACTACGTCAGTCCGTTGAACAACGAACTCGTGTTCTCGATGGCCACAGAGAAGCTGCTCGGTATCGATGGCGACATCCCGGAGCGGGCCGTGTGGATGCGGATGTTGCTCAGTGAGATGAACCGGATGAGCAGCCACCTGCTGTTCATGGCCACCAATGGCATGGACCTCGGTGCGGTCAGCATGATGCTGTACGGCTGGCGCGAGCGCGAGGAGGTGTTGCGCTTCTTCCAGAAGGTCACCGGTTTGCGGATGAACCACAACTTCATCCGTCCCGGCGGTGTCGCTGCCGACCTCCCGGCCGGTTGGCGCGACGATGTGTTGCGCCTGCTCGAACTGATCCCACCCCGGCTCGACGAGTACGACATCTTGATGACGGGACAGCCGATCTGGCGCGACCGGCTGCAGGGAGTCGGCGTGATCACCGCGCAGGAGGCGTTGGCCCTCGGTGCCACAGGCCCGATCCTGCGCAGCACCGGCACCGCCTGGGATCTCCGCCGTGACATGCCGTACCTGCACTACGACGAGCTCGAGTTCGACGTCATCGTCGGCACCTATGGCGACTGCTTCGACCGCTACGCGATACGGCTCAACGAGATCCGCGAATCGATGCGCATCGTCCACCAGATCCTCGACAGGATGCCGGGTGGCGACTACCGGATCCAGAACAAGAAGGTGACCCCGCCGCCACGGGCCCGCATCGACGAATCGATGGAGGCACTGATCCATCACTTCAAGATCTTCACCGAGGGTTTCAAGGTTCCAGAAGGCGAGACATACGTCTCGATCGAGAGCCCGCGTGGCGAGATCGGCTGCTACATCGCCAGCGACGGATCAGCCAAGCCGTACCGGATGCACGTCCGTGGTCCGTCGTTCGTCAACCTCCAATGCCTTCCGCACATGATGCGCAATTGCTTGGTGGCCGACGCAGTTGCCATCATCTCCAGTGTGGATCCAGTGCTGGGAGAAGTCGACCGCTGATGGCACGTCTGACAGAAGACAACGTGCGCATCGCCAACGAGATCATCGGCCGGTACCCGCGCGCTCGTTCAGCCACCATTCCGCTGCTGCATCTCGCCCAGCAACAGGACGGCTACGTCACCAACGAGGCCATCGCACACATCGGCGAGCTCGTCGGCGCGACATCGGCCGAAGTGCTCGGTACGGCCACCTTCTACGAGATGTTCAAGTTCGAGCCGGTCGGGAAGTATCTCGTCAACATCTGCCAGACGATGTCGTGCGCGCTGCTCGGCGCCGACGACCTGATGCACCATGCCGAGCACAAGCTGGGGATCAAGGCCGGCGGGACCACTGCCGACGGCATGTTCACGCTGGACCACGCCGAATGCCAGGCCGCCTGCACCGAGGCGCCGACGCTGCAGGTCAACTATCGATACCGGTTCCGCGTCACCAACGAGTCGTTCGACGCGCTGATCGACGATCTGACCAGCGGCAAACTCGGCGATGAGATCCCGCCACACGGTACTGTCGCCAAGATCCGCCAGAGGATCCCCGCCGATCGTGGCGTCGGCGCTGTTGCGCCGGAAGACGTGACGTCGGGACCAGTGTGGATGCCGGCGCCCGCGCCAGCCCAGCCAGCACCACGCCAGCCAGCATCACGAGGGAGCAACTGATGGCCGAACTCACTGGCACCACCTACCCGCACACCCCCGGGTTCTATGCCGGCGACCGACCACGGATCGTCACCGGCCGGTTCGAGTACGCCGACT
>JAYTRT010000212.1:0-1970 GCA_043746045.1 Actinomycetota bacterium
CACAATGTTCCACGACCCCACCCCCGACACCTGCCCCGACGGCGACGGCAAAAACGATCACCTCCGCGCACTCGCCCTCGCCAAACTCCTCAACACCCGCACCCGCACCGGCACCCCAAGACCCGGCGCCCCGACCAACACACCCGACACCGGCCAGACCGACACCGGCCAGACCAACACCGGCCAGACCAACCAGACCGGCGCCGAACCTACAGCCGTTGATGGTGATGGTGATGGTGATGGTGATGGTGATTCCACCGATCCGAGCGCGAACGCTCCAGCAACCACAAACGCCAACGCCAACGCCTACGCCGACGCCGACGCCGACGTGACCATCGAACTCCTCGACAACCGCTGCGAAATGATCATCGTGATCGACCTCGAAACCATCACCAACGGACTCCACAACCGGTCGATCATCGACAACGGCCACAACATCGACCTCCCCATCGAGACCTACCGACGTATGGCCTGCTACGCCAACATCATCCCCGTCGTCCTCGACAGCAACGGCGTCACCATCGACCTCGGCCGCAACGTCCGCCTCGCCACCAAACACCAACGCCGAGCACTCCTCGCGATGTACGAAACCTGCGCCATCCCCGGCTGCACCGTCACCTCACGACACTGCCAACCACACCACATCTACTGGTGGACCAACCTCGGCCCAACCAACCTCGACAACCTCATCCCGATCTGCAGCAAACACCACCACAACATCCACGAAGGCGGCTGGCACCTCGTGATGCACACTGATCGCAGCCTGACCATCACCCACCCCAACGGCACCACCCAAACCACCGGACCACCCCGAACACAACGAACCGCCGCATGAACCGCCGAACCAGTCGCCACGTCCACAGCCGCAGGAACCGACCCGTCAACCGCTCAGAGCATGGATTGCACCCTCTCGATCCGGTCGGCCTCGGCCGCAGTCTTGTCCGGGCGGTACCGGCGGACGCGTGCAAAACGGAGGGCCACACCTCCCGGATAGCGCGTGGATCGCTGCACGCCATCGACGGCGATTTCCACGACCAGTTCGGGTCGCATGTGCATCACATGGTTCTCATCGCCGACGGCGTACTTGGGGAACTCCTCGGTCTGCCACCGCAACATCTGGTCGGTCATGCCTTTGAATGTCTTGCCGACCATGACGAACGACCCGTCGTCGCAACGCGCACCGAGATGAAGGTTGCTGAGCCAGCCGGTCCGCCGCCCGTGTCCCCACTCGGCAGCGTGGATCACGAGATCGAGGGTGTGAACCGGCTTGACCTTCCGCCAGGTCGCTCCGCGGCGGCCGGCCTGGTACGGCGAATCGAGCGCCTTGACCATCACGCCTTCATGCCCGGCATCGATTGCCTGGCGCGAGAAGTCCTCGGCGCTGTCGCTGTCGATCGTGTCCAAGGTGGGCAGAAGCAGACTGGCAGGCACGAACGAAGCCAGGGCCGCCTTCCGCTCGCCCAGAGGAAGGTCGATCAACGATTGCCCTTCTGCGTGCAGCACATCGAAGAAAAACGGACGAAGCGTCGTCTCGGCGTTCATCGTGTCCTGGAATTTCAGCGGGTTTCCGTCGGCATCCAGGCCGAGCGACTCGCCATCGAGGACGAAGTTCGTCGACGGCAAGTCCAGGGCCGCTCGAACGATGCCAGGCACGCGACGACTGATCTCGTGCAGCGTGCGAGTGAAGACGCGGACGTCTTGGCCGTCCCGATGCACCTGGATCCGCGCCCCATCGAGCTTCCACTCGACACTCGCTGGTCCGGTTGCCGCCAGCGCCTCGCCGATCGATGCTGCGGTACTCGCCAGCATCGGCTGAACGCCGACGAGTGGAGACAGTCCCACCGACGTGAGATTGCCGTTGGTCAGCGCGATCCGAGCTGCGGCGGGCAGGTCGCCGAGCAACATCGCAGCCCGTCGGACATCGGCGATCGGATGATCACTTGCCTTTGCGATCGAGTCGGTGACCACAC
>JAYTRT010000213.1:0-1970 GCA_043746045.1 Actinomycetota bacterium
ACCCAGTCGACCCAGCCGGCGACAGTGGTGCGGTCACGTTCGAGCCCTGTCAACACCGTCTCCCAGCGCGCCAGGACATCGGCGCCGACGGTCTCGCCGACCGGCGCGAGGCCGTGGCTGCGTTCGTACTTCTGCGCCCGTTCGAGAATTGCCCATTGCATCTCCATCGCCGTGATCCGCTTGCCATCACGGAGCATCACGGTGCGTCGCAGCGACGGATCGTGGCTGATCTGACGGATCGCCGAAACGGGGTTGGCGAGCGTGAGGTCGGTGCCGAGCGCGTCATCCTCGATCATCGCCAGCACGATCGACGTCGTGCCGACCTTGAGATACGTGGACACCTCGGCCATGTTCGCGTCGCCGACGATCACGTGGAGGCGGCGATACTTCTGCGGATCACAATGCGGCTCGTCCCGCGTGTTGACGATGGGCCGCTTGAGGGTTGTCTCCAGACCGACTTCTTCTTCGAAGAAGTCGGCTCGCTGGCTGAGTTGGTAGGGAACTGCGGCGGCCGTACTCCCGACGAATTCGGTGCCGACCTTGCCGGCCCCGCAGAACACCTGGCGGGTCACGAAGTGCGGCGTGATCTGGGTGACGATGCGACCGAACGGCGTTGCCCTGTCGACGAGGTAGTTCTCGTGACAGCCGTAGCTGTTGCCCTTGCCGTCGGAGTTGTTCTTGTAGGTGACGATCTCGCTGCCGTCGTTCAGCAACCGCCGCGCAGCGTCCATGCTGACTCGGACGATCTCCTCCGCGGCCCGGTCCCAGCGGACGATCTCGAGCGCGTCGACGCACTCGGGAGTCGAGATCTCGGGATGGGCGTGGTCGACGTAGTAACGGGCCCCGTTGGTCAGCACGGCGTTGACGAGCTGCGTCTCGACCTCGGGGGCGAAGACCTCTTCGTATCGAAACCCACGCGCATCGTTGCCCGGTTGCTCGTCCTCGAAGTCCCAACCGACCTTGCGCAGAACACCGCTGACGTACGCGTTGATCAGCACGCTGGACGCTGCGACAGGATTGGATTCCGCGCCACGAACCTGGATGCCGTATTCGGTCTCGATGCCGCACACCTTGGCGATCGCCATGTGCGTGACCCTAATGGGTCGGCACGGAAAATCGTGTTACAGGTACTGGCCGGTGCCGACCCGCTCGATCGCCCGTCCGCCTTCGACGGCTGCAGCGGCTTTGCCCTCGTTGACCAGCGTGCGGATGAAGACGATGCGCTCGCCCTTCTTCCCGCTGATCTTGGCCCAATCGTCTGGATTGGTCGTGTTCGGCAGGTCCTCGTGTTCCTTGTACTCCTGCTTGATCGAATCGAGCATGTCCTGCGTGCTGACACCCTTGACGCCACCGGCGATCAATCGTTTGATCGCCAGTTTCTTGGCCCGACGGACGATGTTCTCGATCATCGCGCCGGAGGAGAAGTCCTTGTAGTAGAGGATCTCCTTGTCGCCGTTCTGGTAGGTGACCTCGAGGAATCGATTGGCTTCGTCGTCGCGGTACATCTCGGCGACGGTTTCCTCGATCATCGTCGGCACGGAGTGGTCGGGTGCGATCGGGATCTCATCAGTCAGGTACTGGGCGAAGATCTGCTTGGCCGCCTTCGCGTTCGGGCGCTCGATCTTGATCTTCACGTCGAGCCGGCCGGGACGCAGAATGGCTGGATCGATGAGGTCTTCGCGGTTGGTCGCACCGATCACGATCACATTGCGCAGGCCCTCGACGCCGTCGATCTCGGCCAGCAACTGCGGCACGATGGTGCTCTCCATGTCAGAGCTGATCCCAGAGCCACGGGTGCGGAACATGCTGTCCATCTCGTCGAAGAAGACGATCACCGGCCAACCCTCCTCGCTCTTCTCGCGGGCTCTCTGGAACACCAGACGAATCTGGCGCTCCGTCTCGCCGACGTACTTGTTGAGCAGTTCCGGGCCTTTGATGTTGATGAAGTAGCTGCGACCTTTCTCGCCGCC
>JAYTRT010000214.1:0-1969 GCA_043746045.1 Actinomycetota bacterium
CGTTCGTCGCCGGAGCCGTATGGGCGTTGATCGGCGACGGTCTGATCGACGTCTCGAACCGAGTCGGGTACTACATCCCCGAGTTCGACACGAACGGCAAGGACGTGATCACCCTGGAGCAGGTGATGTTGCACACATCCGGGTTCCCCGCGGCGCCGTTGCACCCGGTCGATGGCGACACCAGCGCAGGACGCACCGCCGCCTTCGCCAAGTGGCGCTTGAACTGGGAGCCCGGCACACACTTCGAATATCACCCGACGTCCGCCCACTGGGTGCTCGCCGAGGTGATCGAACGGGTCTCCGGTCTCGACTTCCGCGACGTCGTGGCCGAGCGGGTGACGACTCCGGCCGGCCTCGAACGGGTGCTCGGAGCGGTCCCGCACGTTGCTGCTGAGTTGGTCCTCGTCGGTGAGCCGGCGACGGCGGATGAGTTGGAAGCGGCACTCGGAATTCGCGACATCGAGGTCGGCGAAGTGACGAGTGCGGCGCTGATGGGTTTGAACGACCCGGCTGTCCAGCGCGTCGGAATGCCGGGTGGTGGCGGCGTGATGCGCGCAGCGGATCTCGCCCTGTACTACCAGTCGGTTCTGCACAATCCGGGCGGGATGTGGGACACAGACATCTTGCACGACGTCACGACGAACGTCCGCAATCGCCTGCCGGACCGGTTGACACAGGTTCCGGCCAACCGGACGCTCGGTCTGGTCCAGGCCGGAGCCGACGGACTGAGCGGTTTGCGGGGAATGGGCAAAACGGTGTCGCCGCAAACGGTCGGCCACAACGGTGCCAAGGGTCAGATCGCCTGGGCCGATCCGGTGTCCGGACTGAGCTTCGGGTTCTGCACCAATGGTCTCGACGAACACTTCCTGCGCGAAGCACGGCGCACAACCGCGCTGGCCAGCCTCGCCGGTCTGTGTGCCACCCCCTGATCCGCCCAATCGAGCCCGTTTGTCAACGGTTGCCAGCGATGATCCGCCAGACGGGACGGGGCAGTACCCGCATCACACCGAACAGCGGCGACAGGATGGCGGGGACGTGGACGATTCGGCTGCGATCGCTCCGGGCGGCGTCGGCGATGGCAGCGGCCACGGCGTCGACGGTGGTCGCAAACGGAGCCGGCTTCAGTCCGTCGGTCATCTTCGAAACGACGAAGCCGGGTCGGATCAGATGGACGCGGACCCCGCTGCCGGCGACGGCGTCGGCCAGGCCCTGAGTGAATGCATCGAGGCCGGCCTTGGCCGACCCGTAGAGGTAATTGGAACGCCGTGGCCGCAGGCCGGCCACCGACGACAGCACGATGATGATGCCGTAGCCGCGTTCTCCGAGATGGTGGGCGACGTCCGTCAGGACGGTCGCCGGTCCGGTGAAGTTCGAGTCGATCAGCGCAGCGGCGTTGGCAGACGTACTGGTGATTCCCGCGCCATGGCCGAGGCTGCCGACGGCGCACAGGACGAGATCGATCCCGCCGAGCGTTTCGGCGGCCGCTTCGATCAGCGGCCGATGCGCCGTTGGATCGAGGGCGTCCCACGTCTCGACGACGACCTCCGCAACGGGTAACGGTTCCCGTTCGAGTCGCGCCATCATCGAATCGGCATCGCGTACAGCCAGCACGACGCGGTCCAGTCCCAGAGCGCGGATCGACGCGAACGCGATGTCACTGTTGCCGCCGAGTACCAACGCGGTGCGCGGTGCACCGAAATGCTCGGTCGATCGGCGACCGATCATCCGTTGATGAAATCGACGATTGCAGTCGCGAATGCCGGAACACCGACCGCGCCGAGGTGATCACCGTCGATGATCAGCAATTCGGCACCGGGGATGGCACCGGCGAGGACCTGCGGCCTGACGGCGAGCGCATCATCGCGGCCGACGAGAAGGAGCGTCGGCGCGGTGATCCGCTCGAGATCGATCGATTCACGATGCACACTGGCTGCTTGCGCGGCGAGAGCCCAGCGGTCCGCTCCGGTCG
>JAYTRT010000215.1:0-18421 GCA_043746045.1 Actinomycetota bacterium
CGCTCCCGAGCTTCGACACCGAGGCCGGGTTCGCCTTGCATCGAGAGTGGGAAAAGAAGTTGTACGAGGCTCGATGGTCAGCGGTCAGCTGGCCTGCCGAGTACGGCGGCCGCGATGCGGACTACGTGAAGTGGTTGATCTTCGAGGAAGAGTACTGGCGCAGCGGAGCGCCGGGCAGAGTCAGCCAGAAGGGCATTTTCCTGCTCGGCCCGACGATCATGGAAGTCGGCACCGACGAGCAGAAGACCCGCTTCTTGCCGGCCATGGCCAGCAGCAAGGAGATCTGGGCACAAGCCTGGAGCGAACCGGACGCCGGCAGCGACATGGCCAGCATCCGCAGTCGGGCGACGCTCAGCGACGACGGCACCGAGTGGATCGTCAATGGTCAGAAGATCTGGGCGAGTCGAGCCGCATGGGCGGACTGGTGCTTCGGCATCTTCCGCACGGATCCGGATTCGAGCCGGCACAGGGGACTCACGTTCATCCTCATCCCGCTCGATTCGCCGGGTATCACCGTTCGTCCGATCGCGCAGCTCGACGGTGACCACGGTTTCGCCGAGATCTTCTACGACGACGTGCGCGTACCGGTGGAGAACACACTCGGCGGCGTCGGCCAGGGCTGGAGTGTGGCGATGGCCACCGCCGGCTTCGAGCGGGGCGTCAGCCTGCGCAGCCCGGCCCGCTTCAACGTCGCAGTCGAGCGTCTGATCAAGCTGTGGGTGCGCATCGGCGATCCTGACGACGACACGATGCGTGATGCGGTGACAGACCTATGGATGCAGGCCGAGGGTTATCGCCTGCACACGTACATGACGGTGACCAAGCTGCTCGAGGGCGGCACCGTCGGCAGCGAGTCCAGCCTGAACAAGATCTTCTGGAGCGAGATGGACCTGCGCACCCACGAGTTGGCGTTGCAGTTGCTCGGCCCGGAGGCCGAGCGGATGGACGGCCCGTACGAATCGTGGGTGGACGGCTTCCTGTTCAGTCTGAGCGGCCCGATCTATGCCGGCACCAACGAGATCCAACGCAACATCATCGCCGACCGCGTCCTGAACCTGCCGAGGAGCTGACCGAGATGCAGTTCAGTTTCACGAGTGATCAATTGGAGTTCGCCGCAGGCCTGCGCGACATGTTGGAGCGCGAGTTCACTGCCTCGCATCTGCGCGCTGTGTGGGACGACAATTCGGGCCACGACCAGAAGTTGTGGGCGCGTCTGGCGGAGATGGGTGTGTTGTCGATGATGCTCCCGGAGGCCGACGGTGGTCTCGGTGGCGACTACGTCGACACGGTGCTCTTGATCGAGGAGCTCGGTCGCGCGGCGGTGCCCGGCCCGGTGTTCGAGACAATGACGGTCGGTGCTCTCGCTCTTGCCGGAACCGCACTCGCCGCTGGCGTCGCCGGAGGACGCACACCGGTGACGGCCGTGCTGATGGGCGAGCGGTACGTGCCGCACGCCCCGACGGCAGCGATCCTTCTGATGGCGGTCGAGAACGAAGTCCACGCAATCGAGAATCCTTCGTTCAGCGACGAAGCGCTGGACGGCATCGACGGCGGACGTCGTCTGTCACGTCTTGCCGACACCGCGAGCGGGGGCATCGTGCTTGCTGCCGATCGTGATCGTCTTGTCGATGCCGGAGCCCTGGCCGCGTCTGCCTATCTGCTCGGCCTGTCGTCGCGGATGCTGGCCATCGCTGGGGACTACGCCCGTGATCGTCGTCAGTTCGGCCAGCCGATCGGCGCCTTCCAGGCCGTCAAGCACCTGATGGCCGATGCGTTGTTGAAGGTCGAGTTCGCCCGGCCGGCGATCTACCGGGCGGCATGGTCGTTCGCCAATGACACGCCGGACAGAGCCCGCGATGTCAGCATGGCCAAGGCGCTGGCATCCGACGCCGCGTTGAAGGCAGCGCGCAGTGCACTGCAGGTGCACGGTGCGATCGGTTACACCTGGGAGTGCGACCTGCAGCTGTACATGAAGAAGGCCTGGGCATTGGCGCCGGCGTGGGGCAGCGCGTCCTCCCACCGGCGTCGAGTTGCCGACGCCGTCCTCGGTCCACGCTGAGCCCGGTCCTCGCTGAGCCCGGTCCTCGCTGAGCCCGAGCATCCCGAATGGTTCGTGCTGAGTTCAGGCAGGGACGGGGAGCTCAGCGGTGAACATGCGCGCGAGCGCAATGCGTTGCTCACATGTCAGGTCCTGCATTGCGGCGCTGCCGTCGCCGATCACATCCATGAACTTCTGGCGAAGGCGCTTGCCCTTCGGCGTGATTCGAATGCGGCGTGCCCTGGCGTCGGACGGATCGACGTCGCGTTGCACGAGACCATCGCGCTCGAGCCGTTGCACCAGCGCAGTGATGGAGGACGGATCGCAATCCTTCTGCGAGGCGAGGTCGCCGAGCCGCATCGGCTGCTCCAATTGCATCAGCAACTTGGCCTGGGCGTGCGTGATGCCGACGGCGCGCGCTGTTGCGTCGAGATGAGCCTGCAGCCGCTCGGCAACGGCCAGCAGCAGTCCGACAGGATGATTGGTGCACGCGTCAGCCACGACGTCGAGTGTAGTTCTCGAAGATCCATCACACGCGTGGATTGATTGGTGTGCCCATGTAATCTTCTTGGGTATCCCAACGAATTTGGTTGGTCACCCCAAGGAGTCAACATGAGCAATGTCCAGGAGAGTCTGCTGTCCCTCGATGAAGTGTCGCAGAACCTGTTGTTCCGCACGGCGCGCACGGCCAGCAAGTTCACGGACGAGCCGGTCACCGACGAGCAGTTGCGTGCGATCTACGACCTCTTCCAGTGGGCGCCGACCTCGGCCAACACGCAGCCGCTTCGACTCCTGGTCGTTCGGTCCGCCGAGGCCAAGGCTCGTCTGAACCCGTACATCCTCGAGGGCAACCAGGCCAAGGTCGCCTCGGCTCCCGTCACCGTCATCCTCGCCGCTGATCACGATTTCCACGAGAACATCCCGAGATTGCTGCCCTTTCGGCCGGAGATGAAGGACATGTTCGTGGACGATGCAGTGCGCGAGCCGTTCGCTCACTTCAACGCCAGCATCCAGACCGGCTACTTCATCCTGGCCGTGCGCGCGATCGGCTTGGCTGCCGGACCGCTGGCCGGCTTCGACGCGGCCGGTGTCGACAACGAGTTCTTCGCCGGCACTCCGCTGCATTCTCTGCTCGTGGTCAACATCGGTACGCCGGCCGACGATGCGTGGTTCGAGCGCCTGCCCCGTCTCGCCTACGACGAAGTGGTCACGGCCATCTGATCCAGTTGGCGAAGCGCGGAATCTCGGCCGAGGCCTTCGACACGCAACACGACCTCGCTGCAGCCGATCTCACGGTAATAGTCCAGCTTGCCGGGATCCGGAAGCACACCGAAGGGCACCACTTCGGGCTTTCCGGACCGGCCCGCGGCCTCCCATGCATTCTGTAGCTGCGGTAACGCGTCGCGCACGCCGGCACCCCCGATGGGGAACCAACCGTCTGCGTATTCTGCGACGTGCGAGAACAGCTTCGGTCCGGCGCCACCGCCGACGAGCGTTCGGAGCTTGGTCTGGACGGGCTTCGGCCAACTCCACGACGGTGGAAAATTGACGTACTCACCGGCGAACGACGCCTCGTCCTGGGTCCAGAGTTGCATCATCGCCAGTACGTGCTCACGAGCCTGTGCTCGTCGCGTCGTGTACTGCACGCCGTGGTCGGCCATCTCGTCCTGATTCCAGCCGAAGCCCACGCCGAGGGTGATCCGGCCGCCGGACAACACGTCGAGCGTCGCCAACTGCTTGGCCATCACCAGCGGATCGTGTTGGGCGACCAGCGACACGCCCGTGCCGAGCACGATCGCGGAGGTGACAGCGGCGGCCGCACCGATCGCGATGAGCGGGTCGAGCGTGCGCTTGTACTCGTCTTTCAACTCCTCGTCGCCGGTGGGCGGGGCCGTGACCCGGCTGACCGGGATGTGGGTGTGCTCGGGGAAGTACAACGATTCGAAGCCGCGCGCTTCGGCTTCGCGGGCCAGTGTGACCGGGTCGATCGTACGATCGGTCAGGAAGACCGTGATGCCGATGCGCACGCAGTCCCTACTTCGACTCTGATGTCAGCAGGTCGGGTCGCATTGCCTCGATCTGGCGGCGCATCCCCTCGCGCCAGGTGATCTCGGTATGGAAGCCCGTGCTGTGCAGCTTCTCCAGGTCGGGGATGATCGCCGCGATCGTCTCGTCGGTCGGCGCGTATGTCGGCGTCAGACCGGTGAGGCGACCCATCTCGTCGCACCAGTCCTCGATGCCGGCGACCTCGTCGCCGCCCCAGTTGACGATGGTCGCGGGCACGGAGGCCAGCGACAGAAGATATGGGATCGAGCGGATCAGGTCGTCCGAGTGGATCGGCGCGTAGTTCGTCGGCTGATTCGTGTGCACCGGAATGGGCATCTTGTGCTCCATCATCATCAGCTGGAACGTCATCCAGCCGTAGTGATCACCATAGGGAACGCTGAGCCGGGCGATGACCGTCGGCAACCCGATCCGCTTGGCGGTGCTCTTGACAAGCACCTCGCCGGCGATCTTGGAGATGCTGTACGTCTGCATCCCGGCCATCGGACGGTGGCTGTCGCCGAGCGGGTCCGTCTCACGTCGTGGGTTGTGGTCGTCGGGCTCGTACACCGCAGTGGACGAGCAGTGCAGGAACGCCTCAGCGCCGCTGCACGTTTCCATCAATGCCGCCGAACCGTCGGCGTTGGCGGCGAAGGCCAGCTCGAAGTCCATCGTCTTGGCGACGGCGAAGTGCAACACGATGTCGATGTCGTTCGGCACCTCGTCGAGGCGTTGGCGGGCCAAGTCGATGCTGATCGGACGGACCCCCTGTGCTTCGAGGGGTGCGCGTTGGGCGGCGTCTTTGATGCGCGCCGCGCCGTAGACCGTGTTGCCGTTCGCTGCGAGAGCGGCGGCGACGGGGCCGGCGACCCACCCGGTGACTCCGGTGACGAGGATGTTCTTGCCTGTGAGCTGTTCCATGGTGATGTCCCTTGCTCGATGTGGGTGATTCGATCTACCAGAGTTGGTCGGTGTAGGCGTCGGTGCCGAAAATCGTCTGTTGCCACGGAGCGGTCCAGAGGTGCTCGGCCAACCCGCTGGCCTCCAGTTCCTCGCCGTACTTCGCGTAACCGTCTGCCCAGCCCTCGGTCGGGAGGTGATCGAGGAAGTGCAGTTGCAGGAAGCGACGGTCGGCGTTGGCGACGCGGGGAACGTCCGGCGGCGCGTCGTCCAGCAGTGGCATGGGTGTGGCGTCGATGATGAGGTCCGGGCCCCAACCCTGCGCCATCGCCTTCGGCGCCCACACGTCGCGGGTCCACTGCTCGATGTCGGCCTGGGTCTTGCCCTCGGCCAGTTCGCCGACGTTGACGACGAGGCCGGCGTAGTTGCGGTCGAGGGCCAACTCGGCCGAGGTGCCGCGATCGCTCGACTGGATCGAGAACTGGTTGTCGTACAGCACGGTGTGGATGTGTTGGCGCTCCGGGAACATCCGGCCGGTGGCGTGGAGCATCTTCACGGTGTCGACGCTCCACCGGTTCCAGTCGTCATGATGCCCGGCGAGGACCCAGTAGATCGCGAGGTACGAGCCGGTCATCGGGTCTGGCGTCATCGGCGACTCTCCAGGATAGCGGAGATCCTTGAGCGTCTTGGTCGCGACGAAGCGGTCACCGGCAAAGCTGTATTCGCCCGTCAGAACGCCGCCGTAGAAGTGATCACGCTCGTACCACCGGTTGTACTCGACCTCGAATCCTTTTGTCGGCTCCACCATGGTGAAGAGAATCGTGCCGAGCTTGATGACGTAGTCGCGTTCCACGGCTCGCACAGTAGGACTTTCTGACGCCGCGTCAGAAACCCTGCTGCCGTTAGTGTTCGGGAGATGCCCGTGACCATCGCAGAACTCGTCGATCCGGCTACCACAGCCGTCATCACCATGGAACTGCAGCGCGGGGTCTGCGGTGATCTGGCGTCGATGCCGGTCATCGCCGAGGCGGTGCAGAGAGCCGGCGTGATTTCTGCCACGGCTCAGGTTCTGACCGCAGCTCGACAGGCAGGGGTGACGGTCGTGCACTGCACATTCAGCCTGATGGCTGACCGCGCGGGCACACCGTTGAACGCCCCGTTGATCCAGATGCTGGCGAAAGACCCGGCTCACCTGCTGCACGGCAGCGAGTCCGTCGAGCTCTGCCAGGGTCTCGCGGCCGCCCCCACGGACCTCGTCTCGAACCGTCATCACGGATTCTCGCCGTTCACCGGAACGGATCTCGACGACATCCTCCGCGCCCACCATGTGACGACGGTGGTCGTCACCGGCATGTCACTGAACCTCGGCATCCCAGGCACTGTGATCGAGGCGGTGAACCTCGGCTATCGCGTGGTCGTGGTGCGCAACTGTGTTGCCGGCATGCCGACCGAATACGGCGATCAGATCATCAAGAACACACTGTCGATGGTGTCGACCATCACCACCGGCGAAGCGCTGGTCGCTGCCTGGGTGAGCTGACAACTCACGCAGGTCGGGCCTGCATCCGGGCCTGCAGCGCAGCTTTGACGGCGGGCCATTCGGTGTCGAGGATCGAGTGTGCCGCCGTGTCGCGCGGTCGGCCGATCTCGCCGGCGACCGCCGAAGCGCGATGGTTGCGCAGCACGCCCTCGAAGGTGGCTCCGAGCCGTTCGATCGCGGTCCGGCTTTGAGTGTTCCGGGCATCCGTGTACACGGCCAGACGGCGCACCTGCCACTCGTCGAATGCATTCGTGAGGAGGAGCAGCTTGGCCTCGGTGTTGATGGCGGTGCGTTGTGCCGAGGCCGAAAGCCATGTTCCGCCGACCTCGACCTCGTCCGGGAGATCGCGTCCGGTCCAGTGACGAATTTCAAGATAGCGAGTGCAGCCGACGACCCGCTGATCGCTCAATCGCCGTTGGGCGAAGGGGACGACGCGCCCGGCCTCGGCGTCTGCCAGTAACGCGGTGACATAGCTCGTCATCGCGCCGACCGTCTCGGGGACCGGTGTCCACCCGAACGTCGAGCGGTCCTCGTTCGCGGCGACAACGAGCTGATGGACATGATCGAGCGACAACGGCTCGAGCTGGACGTGGATACCCGTGAGCGTCAGTTCATCCCGCGATTGCATCTCCCCATAGTGGCCCACCGGCGAAGGCTCTCAGGACGAAGCGGGCTTGGGAATCTCGTCGCCGATCACGACTGTCGGTGGTTCGCAGATCGTCCAGTACAGCTTGTCGGTGTCGAGAAACCGCTCCACGTCCTCGCGCATCTCGGCCTGATCCGGCTCGGTGATGTGCTTGAAGAACGCGTCCGAGCTGTCGAACCACTGGATGGTCACGCCGTCGAATTGCGGTTCCGGCATCCGGCTGCCCGGCTCGGGCCACACTGTGGCGTGTTGCTCGTACCGGCGCACGTAGTTGGCGCACGACAGACGAGTGATCAGCGGACCGTGCTGATTGTGCCAGTGGTCGAGGAATTCCTCGTGCGTGGTGCCGGCCTTGCGGGTGAGCATGGTGACCAATTGGATCATGGTGATGTCCTGTTCGTGCGGGTGTCGATGATGCGGATGGCGATGGTGCGGTCACAGACCGAGGAACGATCCGCCGTCGCAGATGATCGTCTGTCCGGTGACGAACGCCGAATCGTCGCCGGCGAGGAACAGCGCGACAGAGCCGATGTCGGTCTGCGGATCACCGACCCTGCCGAGCGGGGTCCGTGCCTCGATTGCTTCCTTCAGAGCCGGTGACGTCTCGAATGCGTTGACCAGTGCGGGCGACGCCGCGACCGGTCCGATGCAGTTGACGGTGACGCCCGACGCTCCCCACTCCCGGGCGAGGCTCTTGGCGATGGCTCGCTCCGCCGCCTTGACGGGTGAGTAGAGCGGAATGTTGGCGCTGCCTTCGAGCCCACTGGGCGAGGTGAGGATGATCAACCGACCGCGTGCGCCGGCCTCGCGGAGATGCGGCCACGCCGCTTGCGCGCAGAACAGGACGGCCCACACGCCGGTGGTGGACATGTGCGTCCAGTGGCGATCCAGGTCGGCGTCTTCGAGCCTGTGCGGGATGCCGCCACGAAAGGCGTTGTGGACCATGATCTGCAACCCGCCGAACCTCTCCACGGTCCGGGCCACACACGATTCCACCGACTCGCGCGAGCTGACATCGGTTTCGATGCACACGGCCGAGCCCCCGGTGGACCGGATCGATTCGGCGATGGGCTCGCCGGTGTCGGAACGTCGGGCGGCGATGATCACGTTGGCGCCTTCTTCGGCGAGCCGCCTGGCGATGCCTTCGCCGACGCCTTGGCCAGCACCGGTGACGATCGCTGTTCGCCCGTCGAGACGAGTCATGCGGTCATCCACAATCCGCCGTCGGCTGTCAGCGTGGCGCCCGTGATGTGATGTGCGTCGACACCGGCGATCAGCCGGATCAGCGGCACGATGTCGCTGATCAGCGAACCCTTCGACCCGAGCGCGAGCGGCGCAAGCGAGACAGATCCGACGGCTGCCGGATCGATCCCGAACAACTCGGGTGCTGTTGCAATGCAGTTGACCGTCATCCCATCGGCCCCCCACTGCCGTGCCGCTGACTTGACCATCACCCGGATCGCCTCGGCGGTCGCAGCCCCGTGAGCCAGACCGATCGCCCCGGACATGCCGATCGTGGGTACCACGGCGATCAGGCGGGCATGCTCGGCGCCGTGTGCACCCTGGAACGCAATGATCGCCTCGCGCATCGGCTGCTCCCAGGCGTCGTCGAAATCAGCATCGGTCAGCGAGTCGAACGGCTGTGCAGTGGTTGTGATGCGGGCGACGACAACAGTGGTCGAGCACTCCACCACCAGTCCCACGTCGCGGAGGGAATCGGCGAGTGGACCAGACCCTTCGACGACGATCTCGATTCCTCCCGCGCCTGTCACGAGCGGTCACCGTAACGCAACGTCGAATCTGACGCAGCGTCAGAAACCCGACGCGTGCTTCAACCCGTGCTTCAACCGGCGTTGCGTCCGACGCCGGGTCCAGCGTCCGGCCACAACGTGCCGGCACGCGCTGAGTCGGTGCTGGTGCCGGCGTGAACGGGATGTCCGGCTTCAGCCGGCGTCCGGCTGAGGCGCGGTGCTGGTGCCGGCAGCGTCACACCGTTGATCTCGACGAACGTCTTCCGCTCGACGTTGTGCGGGTGCCGCGCAGCCTCCGCGGGTGACAGCACTGGGGTGAAACACGACTCGGTGCCCTCCAGCAATTCGCACCACTCGTCGCGCGTCCGGCCGATGAAGATGGCGGCGAACCGTTCCTTGAGCTCCGGCCACAGGTTGCGTTGCCACTGCGGGAACTCGTCGTGCCCGATGCCGAGGCGAGCGAGCAGTTCGTCGTAGAACTGCGGTTCGATCGCGCCGACCGCGATGTACTTGGCGTCAGCGCATTCGTAGACCTCGTAGAAGTGGGCACCTGTGTCGATGTGGTTGGTGCCGCGCGGTCCCCAGCCTCCGCCTGTCGCCGCGAAGAACGGTGCAGCGACCATCGCCGCGCCGTCGACCATCGCGGCATCGATGACCTGTCCGAGTCCGGACACGGTTCGCTCGAACGCAGCAGCGGCGATCCCGAGGGCGAGCATCAGACCACCGCCGGCGAAGTCGCCGAGCAGGTTGATCGGCGGCGTCGGCTTTTCGCCGTCGCGACCGAGCAGCCACAGCGCCCCGGACATCGCGATGTAGTCGATGTCGTGGCCTGCCACGTGGGCCAGCGGACCGTCCTGGCCGAAGCCGGTCATCCGGCCGTAGATCAGTCGAGGGTTACGCGCGCACACGACGTCGGGTCCGATGCCCAACCGCTCGCAGACGCCGGGGCGGAAAGGATCGATGAAGACGTCTGCGTCATCGAGCAACGACAACAGCAGGGCGACGTCCGCCTCCACCTTGAGGTCGAGAGCGATCGAGCGCTTGCCGCGCATGAAGAGGTTGGTCGGGGTCTTCGAATGGTTCACCTTGGCTGCGTCCGACGGGCGATCGACGACGACCACGTCGCATCCGTAGTCGGCCAGGATCATCCCGCAATAGGGTCCCGGCCCCTGACCGGTGAGTTCGATGACCCGTAACCCCGCGAGTGGTCCGGTCGTCTGTCGAGGCGCTGATGGAGTCGCGTTCACCGGGACATCACACCACACGGCCGAATCTGACGCGTCGTCAGACGCGGGCTATGTTGCCGATATGGAACTGGGTTACACGACCGATCAGGAAGCCCTGCGCACCGAGCTGCGCGAATATTACGAGAAGCTGCTCGACCCGCAGACCGTCGCTGAACTGTCCGAGGGGCACGGCATCTCGCCGAAGACCCGTTCGGTGTGGAAGCAGATGTGCGCCGACGGTTGGGCGGGCATCGGCTGGCCGAAGGAATGGGGCGGCCAGGGCAAGAGCGCGATCGAACAGTTCGTGTTCTTCGACGAGTCGATGCGCAGCGGTGCGCCGGTGCCGATGCTCAGCATCAACACGGTCGGTCCGACCATCATGGAGTACGGGTCCGAGTGGCAGAAGGATTTCTTCCTGCCCAAGATCCTCGCCGGTGACCTGCACTTCTGCATCGGCTACAGCGAACCCGGCGCAGGCACCGATCTCGCCAGCCTGAAGACGACAGCGGTGCGCGATGGCGACGAGTACATCATCAACGGCCAGAAGACATGGACCAGCCTCGCCAACGGCGCGGACTACTGCTGGCTCGCCGTGCGCACCAACAGCGAGGTCAAGAAGCACAAGGGGATCAGCATCCTGCTCCTGCCGATGGACACACCCGGTATCACGATCCAGCCGTTGAGCCTGATCGGCGACCACGACATCAATTCGGTGTTCTTCGACGATGTGCGCGTGCCGGCCAAGTACCTCGTCGGCGAGGAGAACGCCGGATGGACGCTGATCACCACGCAACTCAACCGCGAGCGCGTCACGCTCTGCAGCAGTGGCGTTGTCGACCGGGCCTACACCGAGGTCCGCGACTGGGCCAAGACCACATTGCGTCCGGACGGCACGCGCGTCGTCGACCAGGAATGGGTGCAGATCAACCTCGCCAAGGTGCATGCCAAGCTGGAATTCCTGCGCCTGATCAACTGGAAGGTCGCCTGGGCGTCCACTCAGGGTGCGCTCGATGTCGCCGATGCGTCGACCGTGAAGGTCTTCGGTACCGAGTTCTACCAGGAGGCCTACCGCCTTTTGTTCGAGGTGATGGGCCCGATCGGCTACATCAAGGCCGGTTCGCCCGGTTCCGTGCTCCGGGCGCGGCTCGAATCGGCGTACCGCGGCACGATCATCCTCACGTTCGGTGGAGGCACCAACGAGACGCAACGCGATCTCATTTCGATGTTCGGACTCGGGTTTCCCCGGGCGACAAGGTAGGGAGCGACAGCCATGGATTTCAGACTCTCCGCCGAGCAGGACGACCTGCGCGAGTTGACCAACAAGATCCTCAGTGAGCGGGTCACCAACGACAGCCACAAGGCAGCAGCTGCGGCCGAGCACGGCCTCGACATGGGGCTGTGGAAGATGCTCGCCGATTCTGGAATCGTCGGAATCGGCCTGCCCGAATCGGTTGGCGGCGGCGGACTCGGATTGCTCGAAGCAGCCGTCGTGCTCGAAGAAGTCGGCCGTGCGACAGCGCCCGTTCCGGCTTTCGCCGTGCTGGTGGCCGGAGCGACGATCGCCAAGTACGCCGGTGCCGATGACCAGAAGCGCTGGCTCGCCGGCGTTGCCGACGGCGACCGCATCGTCACCGTTGCCCTGCAGGAGGCCGGCGGCGACGTACATGCACCGACCGCCACTGGTGCCGACGGACCGAACGGCTCGAAAACGGTGACCGGCGAAAAGGTCTGCGTTCCTGCGGGCACTGCGGCATCCACGTTCATCGTCTCCACGACGGACGGCCTGTACGCAGTTGCCTCCGATGCCGAGGGCGTGACGGTGCAGCGCGAGGAGACCACCAGCGGAATCCCCGAGGCAATGGTCACGTTCGCTGCCGCCCCGGGCGTCAAGATCGCCGGGACCGATGGAACCGATTGGCTGCTCGACTTCGCCACGGCGGCCGAGTGCGTGACGATGTCGGGCGTCTGCCAGCGCGCACTTGCCCTGACCGCCGAATACACCAAGCAGCGGATCCAGTTCGATCGTCAGATCGCCAGTTTCCAGGCCGTCAGCCAGCGTGCCGGCGACAGCTACGTGAACACCGAGGGCGTCAAGCTGACGGCATGGCAGGCGATGTGGCGGCTCAGCGAGGGCAAGCCGGCCGCCGAGCAGGTCGCCAGCGCCAAGTTCTGGGCCAGCGACGGCGGTTCGCAGGTTCTCTACGCCGCCCAACACCTGCACGGCGGGGTCGGCGTCGATCGCGACTATCCACTGCACCGCTGCTTCCTGTGGGGCAAGCAGATCGAGCTCAGCCTGGGCAGTACGATGCCGTCGCTGGTTCGCCTCGGCAGGCTGATCGCTGATACACCGGTTGCGTGAGCAGTCTGTTCGATCACAACGAGATCCTCGACAGCGACCCCGATCTCGAGGTTCTGCACGACCGTGAGTACCGGGTTCGCGCGTTCCGCAAGGACCCGAACATCCTCATCCGTGGTGCGGTGCGCGACCAGAAGCCGCCGTTCCTCTACCTCGCCGACGACCCGGGATCGCTGACGATCCACCACATGCAGGTGGATCTCGAAGTCGCGTTTCCGACGCTCGAGATCGTCGGCGCAATGGTTCACTTCGAGATGCACCCGAACGAGACGTGCCCATCGATCAGCGACCACTACGAGAAGCTGATCGGGTTGTCGATCGCACGCGGATTCAGCCACAGGGTGCGGGAACTGTTCGGAGGTCCCCGTGGCTGCACGCACACCACAGCGCTGCTGCAGGCAATGGCGCCCGTGGCGGTGCAGTGCTTCTGGAGCATGAGTGCCAGTGATGCCAAGCGCACCGCACAGCTCGCCGCCGAGCGCGGCGAGCCGGTACCGGGTCCGCGCCCGATCACCAAGGCCGACCGTGATGCGCAATGGGGCATGAACCTGAACACCTGTCACATCTGGGCCGAGGACGGTCAGATGGTGTCCGACATCCGTGCCGGTGTCGAGATCTCGGCTCCCCTGTTCATTCGCAAGCGGATGGGCGACCTCGGTCTCCCGCCGGACGAGTGGCAGCGGCGGTCGCGCGGATGACCGAAAAGGCGATGACCGAAATGGTCGACGTGCACACGGTCGATGGTGTCGCGGTGATCACGCTGAACCGTCCCGAGAAGCGCAACGCGCTGACGGGCGAGATGATCGCGGGCCTCGGCGCTGCCTATGCGGCGTGCGACGTGGACAACGACGTCAGGGTCGTGATCGTCACCGGAGCCGGTAGCGCGTTCTGCGCTGGTGCAGATCTGTCGCCGGGCAAGTCGCCGTTCGGCGCGATCAGCGACGTCGATGGCTTCAGATCGTCGCCGGTCCGGCCGCGGGCGTGGGAGGTGCGCAAGCCGGTCATCGCTGCGATCAACGGTGCAGCGATCGGTATCGGCTGCGCGCTGGCACTGCAGACCGACATGCGCATCGTCGCCGTCGATGCGCCGCTCGCTGTGCTCCAGGCACGCCGAGGCGTCCTTCCGGATGCGCAGTCGCACTGGGTCCTGCCCCGTCTCGTCGGCGTCGCGCGTGCTGCGCAGATGCTGATCGCCGGGCGGACCATCACTGGCGCCACAGCGGCTCAGTGGGGCCTCGCCAACGAGGCGGTCCACGCAGCAGATGTGCTCACGACAGCGTTGGAGTGGGCTCATGACATCGCCGCCAACGTCTCGCCGCTGTCCGCCGCGATGAGCAAGCGGGTGCTCTGGCGCGGGCTCGCAGCCACCAGCGATCAGGTGGACACGATGGAACGCGACGCGCACCTCGCGCTGATGGGTCGACCCGATGCGATCGAGGGTGGACGTGCGTTCGGCGAGCGGCGGGCACCGTCATGGACCTCCCGGGTGCCGGACGACTGGCCGTTCGCCGAATGACTCCCGGTACGGTCGGCTGATGCGCGCTGTCGTCTGCAACTCCTTTGCTCCGTTGGACAACCTCGTCATCGAAGAGCGACCCTCTTCAGCTCTGAAGCCTGGCCAGGTGCGCGTTCGCGTGACCGCCGCCGGGGTCAACTTCGTCGACGCTCTCATCGTTCAGGGGCTCTACCAGATCAAGCCCGGGCTGCCGTTCACACCGGGCAGCGAAGCGGTGGGGATCGTCATCGAGATCGCCGCCGCAGTCGACGCCGGCCTCAGCGTCGGGCAGCGGGTCCTCGTCACCAGCGGAGCCGGAGCGTTCGCGACAGAGGTCGTCGTGCCAGCCCGCAGCGTGATGGCAGTGCCCGATGCTCTCACCGACGGTCAGGCAGCGACGTTCATGCAGAGCTACGCCACCGCCTATTTCGCGCTCGTCCGTCGGGCACAGATGAGAACCGGTCAATGGCTGCTCGTGCTCGGCGCCGGCGGGGGAGTCGGATTGGCGGCTGTCGATGTCGGGCATGCGCTCGGCCTGCAGGTCATCGCGGCGGCCTCGTCGGCCGACAAGCGCGAACTGGCATCGAGCCGAGGTGCTGTTGCCGTCATCGACTCCACCACCGAAGATGTGAAAGCGCGGGCCAAGGAGATCAGTGGAGACGGCGTCGACGCCGTCTACGACCCGGTCGGGGGCACGATGGCCGAGCAGTGTCTGCGTGCACTGCGCGACGACGGCCAGTTCCTCGTCATCGGTTTCGCTTCCGGTCGGATACCACAAATTCCTGCCAATCAGGTTTTGCTGCGCAACCGTCGTGTGACAGGAGTCGAGTGGGGTGGATGGGTGATCAAACACCCGGAGGAGAATCAGCAGATGATGTCCGAGATCCTCGGCTTGATCGTCTCCGGCCAGGTCGACCCCGTCGAGCCGGTCAGCTACCGCTTCGACGATGCCGCCCTGGCGTTGGCCGACCAACAGAACCGTCTCGTCACCGGCAAAGCCGTCCTGGTCGTCTGAACCGTGGAACTTGCCTTCTCCTCCGACCAGCGCGACCTTTTCGACGGTTTCGATCAGTTCTTCAGTGGCGAATCCGCTCCCGCCGTCGTCCGCGCCGCCGAGCCACTCGGTTTCGATGCTGCGCTGTGGCGCAAGCTGGAGGCGATGGAGCTGTGGGGCAGCGGAGCGAGCATCAGCGATCTCGCAGTCATCGCCGAGGCATTCGGGCGCTCCATCGCCCCTGTTCCGTTCGTAGAGCACGCAGTCGCCGCCCCACTGGCCGAGCCGATGGGTGTGACTGCCGGCGAAGTCGCCACGATCGCTCTACGCCCGGCCGATTCCGCTGGGGTGTGGCGCCTCGTCCCAGCCGGTGCCGTGGCCAGCGTCGTGGTCGGTGTCGACGACGGACAGTTGGTGGCGGTCCGATCCGTGCCGGCGATGGTCGGACCACTCAACCACGCCAGTTCCCCCCTCGCCGACCGGAGCTCGCGCGTTGGCCGCCGCACTGTCCTCGGCGACGCCGCCGACTTCGAGATGCCGCTGGCTCGGTGGAAGGTCCTGACCGCTTCAGCGCTGGTCGGCCTGTCCTCGATGGCCCTGCAACTCGCCGTGGCGTATGTCAAAGAACGGCACCAGTTCGGAGTCGCGATCGGCTCGTTCCAGGCTGTCCAACACGGGCTCGCCGATCTGCCCGGATCGATCGACGGGGCTCGATTGCTGACTCATGAAGCTGCAGCTGCCCTCGATTCAGATCCGGGCGGAATCTCCGGCCACTGCGATGTCGTCCACAATGACATCGACGATCCGCTCGCGCTCTCGTCGATGGCACTTCTCTTCGCATCGGATGTAGCTGCACACACCACCGACCGGTCGCTGCACTTCCACGGCGGATACGGGTTCGCCGAGGAATACGACATCCAGCTCTACTACCGCAGAGCGCGTGGATGGGCGCTGATCCTGGGCGAGCCGGCCGCCGAGTACCTGACCCTCGCCGACCGCCTCTGGCCGCCAGCCGGGAACGGAGTGCGCTGATGGACTTCGAACTCGGACCGGAGGTCACTGCGTACCGCGACCGCGTGCGCAGCATCGTGGCTGCACACCACACTCCGGAGACGGTCCGCACCCAGCACGAGACGGGCACCTTCGACAATCCCGCGCTGAACCAGGCTCTGGCCGACGCACAGCTGATCGAACGAGCCGTGCCGGGCCTCGGTGCCGGTGACCCGATCGAACTCTGGGTCCTGTTCAACGAGATCGAGAAGGCCGGAGCACCGGTCGACGCACTGGCGGTGGCGGTGATGATCGCCGGCGTCGTGCAGCACGTCGGTACCGACGCGCAGAAGGCCGAGGTGATCCCAGCCGTCACCTCGGCACAGGCATTGATCTGCATGGGCTACAGCGAGCCGGACGTGGGCAGCGATCTCGCCTCGTTGACGACACGTGCAGTACGCGACGGCGACCAGTGGGTGATCAACGGCGCCAAGATGTGGACCACGATGGCGCACAATGCGCGTTGGGTGATCCTGCTCGCGCGCACCGATCCGGATCTGCCCAAGCACAAGGGCCTGACCATGTTCCTCATTCCGATGAACACACCCGGCATCCGGGTCGATCCCGTGCACACGATGGCAACGGAGCGCACCAATGCGACGTTCTACGACGATGTCCGTGTCGGTGACGAATGTGTGCTCGGGCAGGTCAACGGCGGATGGAATGTGATGGCAGTCGCGCTGTCGTTCGAACGCGGCGTCATGGGTGGCACCAACCCTGGTGTTCCGCTGTTGGCACACACGGCTGCGTGGGCGCGTGAGTCCGGCCGGATCGACGAGCCCGCCGTGCGCGAGAAGTTGGCACGTGTTGCAATCGACAATCACGTCTCGGCGCTGCTCACACAACGTTCGGCATGGATCGCTGCCTCGGGTGGGATGGCCGGGCTCGAGGGTTCGATGACGAAGCTGTTCTCCAGCGAGGCGTATCAGAAGGCGTCGCGTTGGTTCCAGGAGATGGCTGGTGCCGAAGGATTGTTGCAGATGCAACAACCTGGCGCGGCCGCCGATGGCTGGATCGAGTACGACGCGAGACACAGCCCCGTCACGACCATCTACGGCGGCACCACCGAGATCAACAAGAACAACATCGCCGAGCGTCACCTCGGTCTGCCGCGGGCGCGACGGTAGAGCGAAGCGGTTGCGCTCGCCCAACCCGGATTCCCTCAGACGTTGAGGATCTCGGAGTCGGATACAGCGACGACCTCGTCGATCGGTGCCGACCGTTCCCACATCACGGCTGCGATCACGACGATGACGACCCAGACGATGCTGACGACGTAGGTCCAACTGAGCAGTGCGAGAGCGATGCCCACGCCACCGAAGCCACGGCCGTACCAGTCGAACCATCCTGGCAGGATCACCAGCGACAGGATCCACAGGGCGGTGCTGGCGACCATCCCGAGGATGGCTCCGGGACGGAGGTCGCGATGGGCCATTCGTTTGTCCAACATCAGTCGCGGTGTCAACAGCCAGAACCAGTAGTTCATCGCCATCACCAGCGGAATGCTCAGCCCGTACGCCCACGGCCCGTGCTTGGTCGGCAGCCGCTGCAACATCTGGCCGAGTGCAAAGGTCAGGAACACCAGCGTGAACCAGATCAGTCCGCGCAGTGGCCCTCGCCAGCTCTTGAACGGCTTCACGTTCCACGCATCGGCGAACGTGCGCTGGAACACGGACGCGACGTCGAAGCCGCTCAACGCGAACGATCCAACGGCGATCACCGAGGCGACCTTGAGGATGTTGCGAGTCGGCGGAAAGGCACCGCGCACGATTTGCGCGGTCTCACCGTTGAGCCTGAACTGTTCGATGAACACCTGGCTCAGCGAGATCCGGTTGCGCAGACGCGAGACCAGTGCGAAGGCGATGATCACCAACGGGATGATCGAGATGAAGAGGTTGAATGCCATCAGCATTCCCTTGCGGATGCCATCGATCTTGAAGAATCGCCGAACGATCGATGTCGGAATGTCGATTGCCCGCGCCGCCACGAAACGCTCGCGCCTGGTCTGAGCCACGCGCCCGTCCGGCGGCGGAGGTGGAACCGTCGGTGGGGGAGAATCGACCATGTTCGTCTATCTTGCCATTTCGCGAGATGGGGTTGCCCGGGCCTCCCGGAGCGACCGCGATACGTCACAGGGGAGTGCCAATGGCTTTCTACGGAATGCGATTCGATTTTCGAAATCCCGCAATGGCCGGAACGACGATGACCGAGCGGTATCGGAACGGCATCGACATGGCCGAGTGGGCGGACCGACTCGGGTTCGTGATGATGGTGCTGTCCGAGCACCACGGCAGTCCTGACGGGTATCTGCCGAGTGCCCTCCCGATGGCTGCCGCGATGGCCGCGCGTACCACTTCGATGCGGATCATGATCTCGGCGATC
>JAYTRT010000216.1:0-1968 GCA_043746045.1 Actinomycetota bacterium
GCTATCGCAGCCCAGAGGATTCTGTTGGTGAACAGGTGATGGAACGCGCTGACGCGATCCGAACGAGCGTTGAATACGTTGAACATCTGGGCGATCACCAACGTGGTGACGGCCATCGTTCGCGCTTGGGTGATGGTTCCGGATCCGCCGAGGATGCCCCCTTTCAAACCCAAGTCGAGCGCGGCGAGGGTGACTGCGGCCATGACGAGGCCGACCCAGACGATCCCGGACCACATCTTGGCGTCGATGACACGGTCATCGATGCGTCGCGGCGCAGCGTGCATGACGTCATCGGGCGGTGGATCGACACCCATTGCCAGTGCCGGAGCAGTGTCGGTCAGGAGGTTGATCCACAGGATTTGTGTGGCGAGCATGGGCACCGCGATTGCTTCACCGGTTTCAGCGAGGCCGAGCGCTCGGGCGAACACGACGCCGAAGAACATGGTGAACACTTCACCGATGTTCGACGAAAGGAGGAACCGCAGGAATTTGCGGATGTTGGCGAGGATCGTCCGCCCTTCGCGGATGGCGGCGATGATCGTCGCGAAGTTGTCGTCGACGAGGATTATGTCCGCCGCTGCTTTGGTGACATCAGTGCCGGTCGTCCCCATCGCTACCCCGATGTCGGCAGCCCTCAGCGCCGGTGCATCGTTGACACCGTCACCTGTCATCGCCACCACGTGTCCATCGGACTGGAGTGCGTCGACGATGCGCAGTTTGTGCTCTGGAGCAACCCTCGCGAACACCGACACCGACTGCACGACGGCGCGCAGCCCGGCGTTGTCGAGAGCTTCGATTTCTGCTCCCGTCAGGACCTGGCCGCCAGTCTCGATGATGCCGAGGTCGGCTGCGATTCGGGCTGCGGTTCGTGGATGATCCCCGGTGATCATCATGATCCGCACGCCAGCGTGCTGTGCTTCGGTGATCGCGGGGAGCGCTTCAGACCGAGGTGGGTCGATGATTCCGACCATGCCGAGATAGACCAGGTCGCGTTCGATCGATTCGTCGATCGTCGGTACTTCATCGACGGGCAGTAGACGATACGCGACGGCGAGAGTGCGCAATGCTCGATCGGCGAGTCGATTCACGGTCTCGGTGAGTTCGGACCGTCGGCCGTCAGTGAGCTCGCGGAGCTCACCCTCAGCCCGTTCGCGGTTGCAATGTGCGAGCACCACGTCCGGGGCCCCCTTGGTGACCATCGTGACCTGACCCTCGACGGTGCTGTCGGTGTTCAACGTCGACATCAACTTCCGCTCGGACGTGAACGGGATCTCTCCCACTCGGCTGAACCGGGCCTTGCGAGCGACGGTGAGCCCGAGCTTGGCTTCCGCCACGAGAAACGCAGCTTCGGTCGGATCTCCTGCAATGGTCCATTGGCCGGCGGTCTCGGTCAACGTCGCATCACTCGCAAGGCTTCCACCACACAGAACGAGGCTGACCTCGTCGAGCAATGCGTCGTCATCGAGTGTCGACCCGTGGACGAGCAGCGCGCCGACGGGCCGATATCCGGTACCGGTGACGGTGACTTCTCCAGAGCACGTGATCACGGTCTCGATCGTCATCTCGCTCTTTGTCAACGTTCCGGTCTTGTCGGAGCACACCACGGACGCTAAGCCGAGTGTCTCCACCGATGACAACCGCTTGACGATGGCCTGCCGGCGAGCGAGCCGCTGCGCTCCAAGCCCGAGCACGACTGACAGAACGGCTGGCAGACCCTCCGGGACGGCGGCCACTGCCAGCGACACCCCGACAATCAAGACGTCGACAACATCTCCGACGTTGGAGATGTCCGCCATCAAGAGAATCGCTCCGATCACGACGACAGCGATCGCGACGACAGCCAGGCCAAGGGTGCGACCGAGCCGGTCGACCTCGCGCTGCAACGGGGTCCGCTCCGATTCTGTTTGTCCGAGCAGCCGAGCGACACGGCCCATCTCGGTGCTCATCCCAGTCGCCGTCACGACGGCG
>JAYTRT010000217.1:0-1968 GCA_043746045.1 Actinomycetota bacterium
ATGCTCGACGGTCGGCATCAACGGCCGAGTCGTTGCCGTAAAACGCCAACCATGACGTTCGACACCGTAGGCCGCACATCGATCGCAACCCCCGCAGAATGATGCGCTTGCCGGGCTCACCCTGCAACGAATTCATCAACTTTGCCGACCCGTGCGTGGTGACCACGGTGATGGAACGAATGTGTCGCAACAGTCCTCGAACTCGACCCCCATCTTGAGGAACCGTGTAGGCCACACCCTCGCCCCACACTCGATCGAACCAGCCTTTCAGGATGGCCGGTTGACCACCGAACCATGTCGGATAGACAAACACCAGACCATCTGTCCAGCGCAGGGCCTCGAAGTCGCTGGCCAGGTGCGGCCACGATGCTGCATTCGATCGATCCGTCCACTCCTCTATCGTCAATCGCGGATCGAAATCTTCTGCGTACAGATCAAGTACCCGGACGCTGTGACCCGACGATCGAAGTGTCGTCACCACCCGCTCGGCGATTGCGCCGACAAAGCTTGCCGGGAGCGGATGGGCCACTACGACAAGAAATCGGCGCCTCTGATTCACAGCACTTCCAGCTTCGCCCGGACCCGCGCTAGAAAGGCCTCGCGCCCGGCCAGCGAAGAGGCGTCGAGGTTGTACAAACCCAGCCAGCGGCTTCGACACGAAATTGGCGGAGCAAGCATCCGCACACACCTCATGATGTTTCGCCGCCCGCCGTCGTTGAAAAAACGCATGGCGAGGCGACGGGAGCCATACGTCGAGATGCCGACAATGTGGCGAACGTGTCCGAGACCGGGCGTTACCTTGTTGGTGTGCCGATCAAGCGCAAACGACACGCCGGGCACAAAGACACGGTCGAGCCAGCCCTTGAGAATTGCTGGCAGACCCCACCACCAGGTCGGATAGACAAAAACGATTCCGGTCGCCCGTCGCACCAAATCTGCGTATCTTTCAATCTGCGTGCTTATTATCGGAGAGGTTGATTCGTACACCAGCCTCTCCGCCGCGGTAAGCCTGGGGTCGAAGTTGTCTGCGTACAGATCAATAAGGTCGACATGGTGCCCGGCGACCGACAGTGCTTCCACGGCGGTTCGACAGAGGGCGGACGAAAAACTATCCGGATGGGGGTGGGCGTACACAACGAGGAAGCGTTGTGAGGCACGCGTGCGGCGGCTACGGCGGGTACTGCGCATTCAGGAGTTTGCAGTCCTTTCCATCGACGGTGTCGTGCGGGACCGTCAGGCGAAGGTCGAACTGATCCGGCTCGACATTCATCGAGACGGCCCGCACGCACGCACGTCGGGACCTCCATGGTGGCGTGCAAAACGAACCGACGCAAGCATGCGGCGGCTACCGCCGTCGAGTTCTCCACCAACGATCGAGTAGCTGTCTGGCTTCGGCCTCAGAAACCAGGCCGCGCTCCATACGAACATCAGCGAGCATCGCCAACGCTTCGCCGACGTGGCGACCGGGTCCGACGCCGAGGTGGGCCATCACTTCGTCACCATCAATTGCCGGGAGGAATTGCAAACCCTCCTTCCGCTCTAGATCGGAGATGAGCCCGGCGAGGCGGTCGGATGCGTCGGGATCCGGGCGAGGCATCCCCAGACCTTCCGCTCCCCGCTGGTCGGCCAGGCCGATCACGGCGATGAGGTGCAGCAGACGATGGCGAGACGGCCCGGCCGCCCGCACAAACTCCCGGACGGCACGGTCGTTCTCCGGCATCATGAACGAGTTGTACGTACGCAACAGATCGCCAACGCCGTCGACGACATCGGTCGAGAATCGAAGTGCCGTGAGCCGGGTTCGAACCAATCGCTCCGCGACGTTCATAGTTGCGTGTTCGCCACCGAGGATCAACAGAACGCAAAGCCGTTCTACCACGTCGGCTGAGCAGCGAGGCAGGGCCTCAGTAACGGCAGACCGTCGCTGATCATCTGTGCGCAGACGATCCAACTCCGGCATGAATTCAC
>JAYTRT010000218.1:0-6336 GCA_043746045.1 Actinomycetota bacterium
TCGGCACCTGGACGGGCATCGTCAACGGCACCACCAGGCCCCCGAGCTCGAGCGCCCGTTCGCTCGCCTTCATCTGCCTGCCGACCCGCTCGGGCACACGTGAATCGACGGTGAGCACGTTCCAGTTCATCGGCCGGTTCGCTGCGGCGCTCATCGTGCCGAGCAGTTCGATCTCGTCGTCGGCGAACATGTCGAGGCACCCGGGGACGATGCCTTCGAGTGTGGTGCCTTCGTGCAGGCCCGTCTCCTCGCACAACTCGATCAATTCGTCGGGCGTCGCCCAGCGGCTGGCCACCGGCTCACCCTCGCCGTCACTGTGCGACGAGCTGTTCGTGAACGAGAAACCCAGCGCACCGGCCTCGATTGCCGCGCTGAGTTCGGCGCGCATCGCCTTGACCTGCTGCGGATCGGCAGCATTGCCGACGGCCTCGCCGCCCATCACATAGCGACGGATTGCGCAGTGTCCGACCAGGAATCCGGCGTTGACAGCGATGTTGCCGTCCATCCGGTCCAGGTACTCGGCGAAGGTCTCCCAGCCCCAGTCGGTCCCGTGCTCCAGCGCTGCCAGTGGCATGCCTTCCACCTTGGCCATCATCGTGCGCAGATAATCGGCGTCACCCGGGATCAACGGGGCGAGGGTGAATCCGCAGTTGCCACCGATGACCGTCGTCACACCGTGGTTGCTCGACGGACTGGCCGTTGGATCCCACAGCAGTTGCGCGTCGTAATGAGTGTGCGGATCGACGATGCCCGGGCTGACGACGAGGCCCGTGGCATCGAACGTCTCGGTCGCCTCGGCGGAGATCTGGCCGACCTCGGTGATGCGGCCATCGCGAATGCCCACGTCAGCGATGATGCCGGGGGTTCCGGTGCCGTCGACGACGGTGCCACCTTTGATGATGAGATCGAGCATTTGAACAGCTCCCATGAGAATCTGACGGACCGTCAGATTCTAGACTCGGACTGACTACAGTGGCGACAGGGGCCGTCCGAGACGGTTCGATCACGAGGGGAACAGCAGCACATGACGAAGCACTATCGGTTGCTCATCGGTGGCGAATGGGTGGACGGCGACAACGGCTCGTACGACATCATCAACCCTGCCACCGAGCAGGTCGTCGGTTCGGCGCCAGAGGCATCGGTCGAGCAGGCTCTGGCCGCAGCCCGCGCTGCGCAGGAGGCGTTCCCGAAGTGGTGGCGGACCCCCCCGGAGGAGCGAGCTCGATTGCTGGCAGCGGTCACCGAGAAGCTGAAGGAGCGGATGGCCGACCTGATCCCGTTGATCATCAGCGAGTGCGGCGCCACTGCGCTGGTCGGATCACGGATGCAGGTTCCAGTGGCGATCGAACGCTTCGAGCGTTACGCCAAGGCTGCGACGAAGGATCTGAACATCGCACTCGCGCCGTCGCAGATCGGCACCACACCGTTGGCCGCTGGTGGACTGATCAGCGCCATCGTCAACCGCCAGCCGGTCGGCGTCGTCGCCTGCATCTCGCCCTACAACTTCCCGCTGACGAACATCGCCGGCAAGATCGCTCCAGCGCTCGCCGTTGGCTGCACCGTCGTCATCAAGCCCGCCCCGCAGGACCCGCTCGCCGTACTCGAACTGGTCGAGATCATGCACGAGGTCGGTTTCCCGCCTGGCGTGATCAACATCATCTCCTCGTCCGGGCCCGATCCGGCCGTGGCCTTGACCACGTCGCGCGACGTCGACATGGTCAGCTTCACCGGCTCGACCGGTGTCGGCGAGCGGATCATGGAGGCTGGCGGCAAGACGATGAAGCGCCTGTTGCTCGAGCTCGGGGGGAAGGGCGCAGGTCTCGTCCTGGACGATGCCGATCTGGAGAAGGCTGTCGCGGCGATCAGCAGCGTCTGGTCGTTCCACAGCGGCCAGATCTGTACCGCACCGACTCGTGCGATCGTGCACAAGAGTCGTTACGACGAATTGGTCTCCAAGCTCGGTGCCGTGGCGCCGACGCTCAAGGTCGGCGACCCGACATCGATGGACACCTTGGTCGGTCCGGTCATCTCGGCTGCTCAGAAGGCCCGCATCGAGAGCTACATCCAGTCCGGCGCCGACGAGGGCGGCACCCTCGTCGTCGACGGCCGCAATCCCACTGGCCTCGACACCGGGTTCTATGTCGGACCGACTCTCATCGCCGACTGCAAGCAGGGTATGAAAGCCGTCCAGGAAGAGATCTTCGGGCCGGTTGTCGTCGTTGTTCCGTTCGAGGACGACGACGAAGGCATCGCGATCTCGAACAGCACCGAGTTCGGTCTCTACGACTACGTGTTCTCGGGCAACATCGATCGCGCCTACCGCACCGCCAAGCAGATGCGGAGCGGCAACGTCGGCATCAACACCGCGCAGCGTAACCACGACACGCCATTCGGCGGGTTCAAGATGAGCGGCGTCGGGCGTGACGGCGGCGACTTCGGACTGCTCGCATACACCGAGATGCAGACGATCGTCTGGCCCGGCTGAAACCACTGTTGGAGGCTTTGCGAAGCGGAGGCTCTCCTCGCCACCCGAGGGCGACGCAAACCCTCCGACAGCGCATGGGTCGCGCGCCCCTCGCGTAGGTTCGCGGCACGGCTTCCCCGCTGACACGTCGTCGAGGAGAACCATGCTCACAACACTCACCCCCGCTGCGCTCGAATGGCTCAGTACCCATCACGGCATCATCACCGGACGCCAGCTGCGCGAACGGGGCGTCTCGGCCAAGACCATGCTGCGATTGGTTGCCGCCGGCACGCTGATCGGAGTCGCCAAGGGGGTCTACCGAATCGCCTCGACTCCGACGTCCGACGAGATGTCGTGCACCGTCCTCAGCGCGGCGCATCCCACCGGCTTCGTCACCGGACCGACAGGTGCTCGGCTGAGCAGCCTGCGCCGTCAGCCGCGATCTGCTGACATCCACTACTGCGTACCGCACGGTCACGAGCTGAGACTTCCCGGCGTCAAGGTTCGGCAGTCGCGCAAAGTCGACCCGGAGCAGGACATCCAGGTTCGCTCCGATGGCATACGTGTGGCGACGCCGTGGCGCCTTGCGTTCGACCTCGCCGCCGATCTGTCGGACGGCGACCATCAATCCGTCGTCGAACAGATCCTTCACGAGAGGCTGTGCGGGATCGGGGCCTTGGTCCACGTCGGAAGGCGACTCATCGCGACACACCGTCCCGGTTCGGCACGATTTCTGCGCACGATGGAGAGTCGGCTGCCCGGGGCGCCCCTCGAATCGCACCCTGAGGTCGTGCTGGCCCAGGCGCTCCGCCGCCGCGGCGTACCGCTGCACGCGCAGTCGACGTGGCTGCAACTCCCTGGTGGACGCCGGATCAGGCTCGACATGAGTGTTCCGGACGTCAAATGGGGTGTCGAGGTCGACGTCCATCACAGTCATTTCCTGCTCGAGGGCAGTACCTCCGACAAAGACCGCGATCGCAAATGCCGGCGGATCGGCTGGCAGGTCGACCGCTGCACCCAGATCGACCTGCTCGACCTCGACAACATCGCTGACGAACTGGTCGAGCTCTATCGCTTACGCTGCCTCGACCAGCAACGCGCCGCCTGAAGTTCTGCGCAGCGGAGGTCTTGCGCAATGGAGGTCTTGCGCAATGGAGGTCTTGCGCACCACCCGAGGGCGTGGGAAACCCTCCGCTGCGCAAAACCTCCGAGGTCGGGGTCAGAGGTCGGGGGTCATTGCGGCGTATGCGGCGTACAGCAGGCTGCCACCGCGGATGTCGCCGGTGGTGCCTTCGCCCATCCGGTTCATCACATACGCGAACGTGGTCTTGGTCGGCAGATCGTTGACGCACAGCGAGCCACCCCAACCGCCCCAGAAGCAGGCCCGCTCGTTCGGACTGATCGGCACCTCGGGGCACTGCAGGCCGTAGCCGATACCCAGCTTGAACGTCGCCGGCAGGATCAGGTCCGGGCCGTAGGTCTGCTCGCGGAAGATCCGGTCGATGCCCGCCTGCGACAGCAGGCGCACCCCGTTCAACTCTCCCCCATGGCTGACGACCGACTGCGCGGTCGCCACCGATCGGGCGTTGCCGTGGCCACCGGCCGCGGGGATCTCGGCCCGCCGCCATGGCACCGTCTGCGACGCCGCGGCGTCGAGCGCCGGGTTCGACATCGTGCGGTACAGGAGCGATTCGTGGGGAATCTCGTCGGCTCCGGCAAGGCCGACCGCCGGAGGGATCACGTAGGCGACCCGAGCGTCTTCCGATGCCGGGGTGCCGATGAAGAAATCCGCACCGAGCGGGCCGGCGATCTCGGATGCGAAGAACTGACCGACGGTGGCGCCGCTGACCCGCCGGACGACCTCGCCGACGAGGTACCCCTGGGTGATCGCGTGGTACCCGCTCTGGGTGCCGGGCTCCCACCACGGCGCTTGAGCAGCGAGCAGCGACGTGCACTTGTCCCAGTCGTAGAGGTCGCTGGTCGTCATTGGTTCCTGCCAGCCGGACAGGCCGGCGGAATGGCTCATCAGGTGGCGAACCAACACATCCGACTTGCCGTTGGCGGCGAACTCAGGCCAATACGTGGCGACCGGCGCGTCGACATCGAGCTCGCCGCGATCGGCGAGAACCAATGCGCTCAGCGCTGCCATCGTCTTGGTGGTGCTCCAGACGTTGATGATGGTGTCGCGTTCCCACGGCTTCTCGACACCGTCGTCGCCGGTGATCGTCCCGCCCCACAGGTCGACGACCATCTCACCGTCGACGATGATCGCCACCGACGCACCGACATCGAGCCCATTGGCGAAGTTCTGCTCGAACTGCGCTTTGACCGCTTCGAAACGGTCGTCGACCGTCCCCGACACATCTACTGCAGAGACCTCTGACATTGCGCCCCCCGGCTAGTTCATCGTGAGGACGATGTCCTCCGCGAACTGCTCAATGTAGCTCTGGTAGGCCGCTGCGACCTCGTTCAGGTTGCGGCGGTCGCCCGCGTTCACGTTGCCCATCGCCCAGGGCATGCACATCGTGCCCGTGACACCGAGCTCGGCTTCGGCGCGCTGGTAGATCTCGACCGAGGGCATTTCGTAGAGACCGCAGATGATCTCGAACCCCGACGTGTCACGCTCTTCGGCGGCGAGGAACTGCTTGAGCCGGCCGATGTGATGGTCGGCCTCTGCCCACGGATACGCATTCCCGATCCAGCCGTCGGCGTACTTCGCGGCTCGCCTGAGGGCCGCGTCGCTGTGCCCGCCGACATAGATCGGCACGGGCCTCGGCGGATGAGGCTCGAGCGTCATCAAAGGGATCTCGTAGTACTCGCCATGCCATTCGACCCATCCTCCCTTCCACAGCTCGCGCAGCGCAGGGATCATCTCGTTCAGGCGCTTGCCACGGTTGGTGTAGTCCTGACCTTGGAGGTCGAACTCCTCCTTCATCCACCCCGCACCCACGCCGAGCGCGACACGGCCGTCGGCCAACACGGCCGCAGTACCGACTTCCTTGGCAACCTGCAGGATCGGCCGGTGACCGGCGATGTAGATGTTCGTCGTGAAGTGGAGCTCGGTGGTGACGCTGCTCATCGCTCCGATCAACACCCACGGGTCGGGCCACGCAGCTTCGGGCTCCCAGATCGGCCGGCCGTCCTCGTGCGGCGAGTACGGATACTTGCTGACCAGCTGTTTCGGGTAGCAGAGATGATCGCTGATCATCAGACCGTGATATCCGGCCTGATCGAGCAGTTTCGAGATGTGGACCAACTCGGTGGTGTTCATGAACGCGGTCGCGCACCAGAACTTCATTGCAGAGCCCCCTTGATCGAGTTTCGTCGTGCCCGTGGTGTCAGCGGCTGGCCCTGGTCATGCCCAGGCCAACGGTCGCGACGATGTCACGCTGAATTTCGTTGACGCCGCCGCCGAACGTGTTGATCTGGGCCATCCGGCCGGCCTGCTCGACCTCGCCATGCAGCACGGCGCCCGGTGAACCCAATCGGAGATGGCCGACGGGTCCGAGCACGCCGAGCAACATCTTGTAGACCTCGACACCCCGCTCGGTTCCGAACACCTTCACCGACGACGATGCCTGCGGGGTGAGCGTGCCGTCGTTGACCGACCGGACGAGCTTCCAGTTCATCAACTTGAGCGCTTCGAGAATCGCCTTGCACTTGGCGAAATCGGCCTGCACCCACGGCAGGTCGATCATCCGCTCGTCGTTCGGTCCACCGGACCGCTCGTGGGCAGCCCATGACACCACGTCGTCGTACAGCCGGTGCGTGAGGGCGGTCAGCGCGGCGAGACCGACTCGCTCGTGGTTGAGCTGGGTGGTGATCAGTTGCCAGCCGCGATTGATGTCGCTGACGACGTTCTCCTTCGGCAC
>JAYTRT010000219.1:0-1963 GCA_043746045.1 Actinomycetota bacterium
AATCGGGCATCCGACGGGCGCCGGCGATGTCGTGCTCCGCCTCGGCTACGTGGGCGGTTTCGTGCGAACCGGTTACGCGTTCACGTCGGTGCCCACGACGTTGATCTCCGGAGACGGCCGACTGTTCAGCCCCGGCGTCACCACCGCCATCTTCCCCGGACCGTTGCTGTCGGCACTCTCCGTACGGACCATCACCGAGAGCGGCATCCAGACCATCCTGGCTGCGGCCGACAAGGCGGGACTGCTCGCCGTGCCACCGGACTATCACGCCGACGTGCCCATCGCCGATGTCCCGGACACCAAACTGGAACTCGATGCGAAGGGTGGAAGGTTCGTCCACCAGGCCAATGCTCTCGGCTACGCCGACCCGGCTGAATCCAAGTCGCGTCAGACACTGATCGATTTCTGTGATTCGCTCGGCGATCTGGGAGCGCTTGTCGGAGCGAAGAACCTCGGCGAGGAGAAGCCGTTCGTACCGGTGTCGTATCGCTTCCAGGCAACACCACTCACGGTCGAGGACCTGGCCGGTTACACCGATCCGAAGCCGACTGAGGTCCCGTGGCCATCCGGGCTCGGGGTCGCGCTCGCCGACGCCAGCGTCTGTGCCCGCGTCAGCGCAGCGAAGTTGGGCAACCTCTTTGCCGATGCGAACCAGTTGACCTTCTTCACCGAGGGCGGCACGACGTTCATGGTTGCCGCAGTGGGAGAACTGCCCGGAGACACCTGCGCAGCGTGAGGTATATGTGGTGACACACGGGGAATGTCCGAAGACGGGGCGTCCTCGACGAATCTGCCCGTGACGAATTTGCCCGTGACGAATTTGCCCGTGACGAACCCGCTGACAAAGAAGCTGCTGAAAGGGAGATCGTATGTACCGGATGCGTGCTGCTGGAGCTGTCATCGCGAGTGTCGCTGCGTTGGGTCTCTCGATCAGCGTCGCCCAGGCATCGCCCGCAGCGACGGCGTCGGCCGGCGCAGCCTCAGCCGGCAGTCTCCCGGCGGCCGGAAACGTCCCCGACGGTTTCACCGACACCACCATCCCCAACCCGTCGACGAATCCGCTGCAGGGGCCGACCGGGATCACGCCTCTCGCCGGCAACCGGGCCCTGATCACCGAGAAGGGTGGTGCGCTGCGTGTGCTCGGCTCGGACGGGGCCCTCGTCCCCGCCGATGCCATCACGCTGAGCGTCTGCGGAGGAAGCGAGATGGGGCTCCTCGGGGCCGCAGTTGATCCGGCATTCGATCACAACGGTTTCGTCTACCTGTACTACACAGCGAATCACGGCAACTGCTCGTCGCCGTCCGGTCGTGGCAACCGCGTCAGTCGGTTCGTGATGACAGCCAACACGATCGATCCCAACTCCGAGACCGTGCTCCTCGACAACATTGCTGCACAGGGCGGCAACCACAACGGCGGTGATCTCGCCGTTGGCCAGGACGGTGATCTCTACGTGTCCGTCGGCGACTCCGGGCAGAATCCGCGCGGCGCCCCCGGAACAGCCGCCCAAGATCTCAGCCTGCTCAACGGAAAGATCTTGCGCATCACCACGAGCGGGGGAATTCCTTCCGATAATCCGTTCGTCGGCGATCCGGCAGCCGTGTCGTGCGCGACAGCCGGACGAGCCACGCCGACGTCGGCGAAGTGTCTCGAGATCTACGACTGGGGTCTTCGCAACCCGTTTCGTTTCGCGTTCGATCCCAACACCGGTGCCACCCATTTCTTCATCGACGATGTCGGTCAGGACACCTGGGAAGAGGTCGACGAAGGCGGCAAGGGTCTGAACTACGGATGGAACAGCCGCGAGGGCGCATGCGACGCAGGTTCACGGACGAGTTGCCCGCCGACTCCAGCTGGTCTGACCGACCCGCTGACGTCCTATGCACATGGCGGAGGCTGCGAGTTCATCACCGCCGGCACGTTCATCCCGAACGGCGTGTGGCCGGCCCAGTATGACAATTCGTA
>JAYTRT010000220.1:0-1962 GCA_043746045.1 Actinomycetota bacterium
TGGTCATAGGTTGCGCCATCATCCGCGCGGAGGTCCGCCGCGACCCCGTCAGCTGCGTCGGCAATCGCTTCGCGACCGGTTGCCGTGAGGTAGCTGCTCATGTTCTGGTCGTATCCGAAGAGGCTGCACGTTGCGCCGATTTCGGCCCCCATGTTGCAGATCGTGGCTTTGCCCGTGGCGGAAATCGTGTCTGCGCCAGGACCGAAGTACTCGACGATTGCGCCGGTACCACCCTCGACGGTCAGCACGCGTGCCACTTCGAGGATGACGTCCTTCGGCGACGACCAGCCGCTGAGCGTTCCGGTCAGTTTGACGCCGATGACCTTCGGCCAGCGAACGTTGAACGGGAAGCCGGTCATCACGTCCACCGCGTCCGCTCCGCCGACACCGATCGCGACCATGCCCAGTCCGCCTGCGTTGGGGGTGTGGCTGTCGGTGCCGATCATCATCCCGCCGGGGAACGCATAGTTCTCGAGCACCACCTGATGGATGATGCCGCTGCCGGGACCCCAGAAGCCGATTGCGTACTTGGCCGAGACGCTGCGCAGGAAGTCGTAAACCTCGCGGTTGGTGTCGATCGCTACGCCCATGTCGATCAGCGCGCCGACCTTGGCCGAGATCAGGTGATCGCAGTGGACCGTGCTCGGGACCATTGCCTCCGGCAGTCCGGCAGTCATGAACTGCAGCAGGGCCATCTGCGCGGTTGCGTCCTGCATCGCGACGCGGTCGGGATTGAAGTCGTTGTACGTCACGCCCCGCTCGATCGACTCTGCCGGGTCGACGAGGTGATTGATCAGGATCTTCTCGGTCAGGGTCAACGGGCGGCCGAGGCGCTGACGACCCAGTTCGCTGCGCGCGGTCAGTCGGCCATACACGCCGTTGACGAGTTCGATGGGTGTTCCTGCGGTGACGGCCATGTGTGGCTCCCTTGTTCGTGCCTCGAAGTGGGGGCGATTGCCCCTTGCGTCAGCGATCTATGTAGACAACTATAATACAAGTGAGCGACCACGCAACCAGTGATCATGGACACCGCGAACGCTGGCGATTCCTGGCTGTGGACCATGTCCAACTGGCCATGCCGGCCGGTCAGGAGGATGTCGCACGGGGCTTCTACATGGACGCCCTCGGATTCCACGAGTTGTCCAAACCGCCGATTCTGGCGGCCCGCGGCGGATGCTGGTTCGAGTTCGGTTCCGTGCAGATCCACCTGGGTGTCGAGGCCGATTTCCGCCCGGCGCGCAAGGCCCACCCCGCGGTCGTGGTCGACGGACTCGATGCGCTGATCGCGACGGCCGGACTGACGCCTCGGTGGTCGGTCGAGATCCCCGGTACGCGGCGCTGTCATGTCGACGATCCGTTCGGCAATCGCCTCGAACTGATCGACGCCGCCGGTCGTTCCGCCGGTTCGGTCGACCGTCCGGTATCGAACGAATGAGGACGATCCGGTATCAGGCGATCGCGGCCGCAGTCCGCGAGCGAGTGAGTGAAGGTCACTATGCGCCAGGTCGCTTGCTGCCGAGCGAGGCCGAACTGTCTGCCGAGTTCGAGGCCAGTCGGGTCACGATCCGCCGAGCGTTGGAGACGTTGCGTGACGACGGACTGATTGCGGCCCGCCAGGGGTTCGGCTGGTTCGTGGCCAGCGAGCCGTTGCGCCAGACGCTCGGAGAATTGCACACGATCGAGGGCCAACTCGAGGAGAGTGGAATCGTCACGGAGCGCAGGATCATCGAGTTCGCCTTCGGTCGAGCACCTGCGGCTGTCCGCAAGGCGCTGTCGACCGATCAGATCCTGCGTGTCAAGCGCGTCAACATGGCCGACGGCGAACCGTTCGCCGTGGTCACCGTGTGGTGCCCGGCCGAACTCGCGCAATCGCTGTCGCGTCGGGATGTGGAACGATCACCCTTTTACGAATTGCTCGGCGTGTCGCTCCGCGGTGCCACCCAGACGATCGGGGCCGACCTC
>JAYTRT010000221.1:0-6316 GCA_043746045.1 Actinomycetota bacterium
TGACGCGAGTCTGGCCCCGTCCGGAACCGCTGCCGTGCCCTACACCTCGTAGGGCATGTCGGCGGCAGCTTCCAGCAGCGACGCTGCGTCGGGCGGAACGCCGATCCGCAACCGGTAGCTGAGTGCTGCGGAGAACACGACGACCGACGTCACCGACGAGCTGACGAGGCCGAGTTCGACACGGAAGAACAGATCGTGCGAACCGAGCCAGGTGACGAGCGCGAACGTGATCATTCCGGCCAACCACCCGATTGCGACGAGCGCGTGACCGTGCAATGCGATGACGGCCTGGGCAAAGGTCAGGGCGATCATGTAGACGCCCGACCCAACGGCCAGGAGCGTCACGGTGAGGGCGCTGAGGTGGGCCTGGAAGACCTTTTGGAGCAAGAACGGCCCCAACACGGCTGAGCCGAGTGCTCCGAGCGCAGCGACGCCGGTGACGACCAGAACGAGCCTGCGGAAGCCATGACGGAACTCGTCCAACGCGCCCTTTCCGATCAGTTCGGCGAGACGCGGCAGGAGGGCAGCCTGCACCGCCTGGAACAAGAACAACGGGATCCGGGCCAGCAGGACGCCGGATCCGAACCAGGTGACGAGTTTGGCGTCCTTCTTCCGGGCAAGCAGATCGACGACGATCGGCCCGGCGTTGACGAGACCGGCAGCGAACACGGATCCGAGCAGGAGCCAGCCGAGGTTGGGAGTGACCTCGGACCACGCGGCGGGGGGCCCGGGGTCGGCGCCGAGTTGCTTGCGGACGAGGACGATCGCGACACCGACGAGCGGCGACAGGGCGACGACGAACGCATACGCTCCGACCACTTTCACCCCCGTCGCCCAGAGCACGGTGCAGCCGATGATCCGGGAGGCGCCGTCGGCCCCCATGACGATGCCGTACGACGAGAATCGTCCGTGTCCGGAGCAGATGCCCCGCGCGAGGTGAACCGGCAGATACGAGAGGAAGCCGATCACCAACGCTGCGGTCACGACCCAGTTGCCGTCGAAGAACTTCTTCGTGATCTGCGGCGAGAAGATCAGGATCATCACCGTGACGAATCCGGCAAGCATCAGCGCCAGCGGAACGATGCGGCTGACGACCGGCTGCCCACCCTGGTTGCGGGCGCGTCGTTGCGCGAGCGCGCGTCCCAGTTCCTGCTCGAGCGGCAAGAAGAAGCCCGGAGCGAGAAAGAACGTCGCGAACCAGAGGCTGCTGATCGGCTTGAAGTCGCCGTCGCCGAGCGCACTCTTGCCGATCTTGAAGAACGCGTAGCTGGAAATGCCGGCGACGATCAGGCCGACCCCGACCGGCAACGTGCCTTCGGGGAGCGGAAGACGCTGCAGCGCCGAGGGTTGGTCGATGTCTTTGGCCAAGAGGCGCAAGACTAGCGGGGGTCGACAGCTCCTCATTGGTATCGCGGCGTCGGCGAGGTGGTGATCGACGTGAGCGCCGCGCGCCGGTAAGACTGGATCCCCAGATGAATCACTTCTGTTCCGGCCGGCGGTGCCGCTCACTCCTGTTGCCGATCTCGTTGCTGACACTGCCACTCGCGATGCCACTTTCGATGCCAGTTTCGATGCCACTCGAGGTGCCTGTGTCGATGGCGACATCGTCCGGGCCGAGGCCCGCCTCGGCCGACACGAGCGTCACGCTCGATGGGCATGGTTACGGCCACGGCATCGGGCTCAGCCAGTACGGCGCGCTCGGCTACGCAATCAATTTCGGATGGTCGGCGGATCAGATCCTCGACCACTACTACGGCGGTACGGTCTCGTCGACAGCACCGGGACGGGACATCACGGTTCGGATCACAGGTCTCGACAATCAGCAGACGGCTGTCGTCGACGACAAGAACGCCGCGGTCGTCGACGGATACACACCGGTGGCAGGCCAGCCTGCAACGTGGCATTCGCTCGTCGCACGCGAGGTCACCGAGGGTCACTACACGGTGTGGGGGCGGACCGACGCGAACGTGTGTCCAGGCGCGACCGCGAATCTCGACGATCCAGCGGGAGGCTGGACGGTGGTCATCGCCGATCAGCCGACGTCCGTCACGTTCCGGCCGCTGACGGATACGAGCGCGAGCGCCGATCCCGCCGACCTCCTCGGTCTGTGCGAGCCGTCCACGGGCCGTGTCCGGTCCTACCGTGGCGCTGTGCGGGCGATCAACAGCAGTACAGGCGCGAACCGCACCGTCAGCCAGGTCCCGATCGAGCAGTACCTCCGCTCCGTTGTCGGAGGCGAGGTGTCGACCGGATGGGCCGCCCTGGGCAGCGGCAACGGGGCCCAGGCCCTTCGCGCTCAGGCTGTGGCTGCCCGAAGTTACGGGTTGGCCGAGAACAAGGAGTCGTACGCGCAGACCTGCGACGACAATTGTCAGACCTACCGGGGGGCTGCGTACCGGGTCGGCGTGAGCGGCGCGTTCGTTGCGCAGGAGTTTCCCCAGACCGACGCAGCTGTCTCGTCCACGGCTGGCATCGTGCGCAGATACGGATCCGGCTCTGGAACGATCGCGTACACGATGTACTCCTCCTCCTCCGGGGGGTTCACCGCACAGAACACGTTCGGGTTCACCCCTGTCGTCGACGACGGTGACGCAGTCGCCGGCAACGGCGCGCACACCTGGACCACGACACTGGCGGCATCGACGATCGAGCAGGCGTATCCGGCCATCGGTACGTATTCGGGCATCACCGTCACGGCTCGCGACGGCAACGGTGAATGGGGTGGCCGGGTGCTCACCATGACCGTCACCGGCTCTGCCGGGTCGATCGCTGTCACGGGAGCTGCGTTCCGCTCCACGTTCGCGCTCAAGTCGAGTTGGTTCCAGGTGCGGGGATCGGCCGTTGCCCCTGCAACTGCACCCACGGGATCCACACCGGGGTCAACGCCGGCACCCACGCCGGGCACACCGCCCGCAGCGCCGCCGCCCGATCCGTGCGGAGGCCGGAACGCCGACCTCATCGCAGGCACCACGGCGAACAGTGCTGCGAGCCGGTTCACCGCAGTGACACCGGTGCGCCTCGTGGACACGCGTATCGGCGTCGGCACCGGTGCTGCCCCATTGGCGGCTGGATGCACCCTCGAGATCGATCCGCGAGTCGGTCCCGCTTCGACTGCGGTCGTGGTCAACGTCACCGCTGTCAATCCGGCGATCGATGGCTATCTCACGGCATATCCGTGCGGGGCCGACAAACCGCTGGCATCGATCGTCCCCATCGTCGCCGGCAGGATCGTCCCCGGAACGGCCGTCGTACCGCTGAACGGTGATGGCAAGTTCTGCGTCTTCTCGTCGGTCGACACGCAGTTGGTGGTCGACCTCAGTGGGGTGTACGCGACCGACAGCGGTCAGCGTTACCAGCCGATCGCCGCGCAACGGCGATACGACTCACGCCCGGTCGGGCTCGTTCCCGGAGACCAGGTGGTGCGGGTACCGATCGCCGGATCGTACGGAATCCCGGCATCGGCCACCGGAGTCGCGATCACCGTGCACAGTTCGAATGCCGTCGCCGACGGCTACATCACGATCTGGCCGTGCGGAGCCGCTCGCCCGACCACCTCCGTCCTCAACACCACAACCGGGGCGACAGTTTCCAACCACACCCAGGTCGGTCTCGACAGCGATGGCGCAGTGTGCATGTACGCCCAGAATGCGATGAATCTGATTCTGGACGTCAGCGGCTGGTTCGGACCAACGGCATCCGCCGACTTCCACGCCCTGATGCCCTACCGACTGATGGACACCCGCGAGAATGTCGGCCTGACCGGAGCATTCGGGGCGGGCCAGAACCGGGCGATCACGATGACGGGCTCCGGTGGGGTTCCAACGACCGGAGTGCAGGCAATCGCTGCCGAAGTGACGTCGGTCGATGCCGCGGCAATCGGCTTCATCACGGTTCATCCGTGTCTCACGCCGATTCCCGCGATATCGATGGTGCGCAACTTCGCGCACACCACCTCGGCGACGACGGTGACGGGAATCGTCGACGGCGCCGGGCAGTGGTGCATGCAGGCCAGCACGGCAATGCAGATGCTGATCGACATCAGCGGTTGGTATGGCTGAATCCGGCCCGACGGGCGCGTCGGACGGGTGTGTCAGTCGGCCGGTCAGACGGGTGTGTCAGACGGACGGGTCTGTCAGACGGCTGGGTTGACCATCGTGCGGACCTGGTTGCGGACCACCTTGACGGCTTCGTGGGCCTGACCGATGACGACGCCTGCTCGATCCGGGAGGCGCTTCTCGATGCCGACGACGGCGCCGTCGAGCTTGGCCTCGATGGCCACGAGGCGGGCATCGAAGCTGGCCAGGCCGGCCTCGACCGCGTCCACGATCTCGGCCATCTGCGACGTGCCGTTGCCGACCTGATCGTGCAACGAGCGACGGAATTCCTGGCGGCGGACCTGAGCCTTCTGTACGGCGAGGACGGCCAGACCAACGGTGATGTAGCCCGCATCGCGTGCTGCATTGGTGACGGCGCCGGTGTTGATCCGGGGCATCTCGATCTTCGGCATCGTCAATGTTGACATGTCGAGCTTGCTGAAGTCGATCGAGGGGAACGAGGGAAATGAGACAGAAGCCATGATGGGCTCACTTTCTTTCGGGTGAGGGAGTGAGAACAGAATAGCGCACACTGCTAACTTTTGCAAGCACTTCTTGGAGAACCTGATCCGGTGTCAGCGGTTGGTGCACATGCCTCGGAACGGCGCGTGCCTCCACTCAACTCGTCGTCCCCGCTAGCCTCGCCTCCTCGTGGACTTCAACTCCGAACTCGTACCGTCGGTCGTGGCCGTCGTCGTCGTCCACCAACCCGGGGCGGGATTCGACGAGGTCGTCGGCGCGCTCGCAGCACAGGACTACGGCAATCTGAAAACACTGTTCCTGATCGCGGACGGATCGGCCGACACCGAACAATCGGGGGCCATCCCTGATGCGATCAGCGAAAAGCTGCCCGACGCCTTCATCCGGGCGATTGCGGGCAACCCCGGCTACGGGGCCGCCGCCAACGAAGTGCTCCGGCTCGTGGAGGGCGACAACGGCTTCTTCCTGTTGATGCACGACGACGTGGCCCTCGAGCCCGGCGCCGTGCGACTACTGGTCGAAGAGCTCTACCGATCGAACGCCGGAATGGTCGGACCGAAGCTGGTGTTGTGGGACCGACCGGGGACGCTGCAACACGTCGGTCTCGGCATCGACCGGTTCGGTGAGGTCGACCCACTCGTCGAACCCGGTGAAGCCGATCAGGAGCAGCACGACGCCGTTCGCGACGTTTTCGCGCTGCCGTCAGCGTGCATTCTCGTTCGTGCCGATCTGTTCCGGACGCTCGGAGGTTTCGACAGCACCACGAACTTCTACGGTGAGGACGTCGATCTGTGTTGGCGCGCTCATCTGAGCGGGGCGCGCGTCGTGGTCGTACCGGCCGCCAAGGCCCGCCACCGCGAGCAGCTTCTCGCCCGACGACCGGACCTTGCCCGTCACGTTTTGGCCGCTCGCCACCGCGTCCGCAGCGTGGCCACCCTGACCGGCGGGATCCGTCTGCCGCTGGTGCTCCTGCAGATGCTGCTGCTCTGCGTCCTCGAGATGGTGGTCGGTCTGTTCACCGGTCGACTCGGCGAGGCATTCGCGTCGTTGCGGGCAACCCTCGGCCTGATTCCACGCGTTGGTTCGATCATCCGCCGCCGACGCGAAGTGTCGACGTTGCGCGAGGTTCCATATCGAGAAGTCGCCGGTTTGCAGATCCGCGGCAGTGCCCGGCTGGCTTCATACCTGCGCACTCGCGAGCAAATGCACATGTCGGTCGACCACAGCGCAGTCGGCGTTCGCCGTTTCACGCGCAACACCGTCGGTCAGATCGCAGCGTGGTCGGTCCTGATGATCCTCGCAGTGATCGGCAGTCGCACCTTTCTGCTCGACGGGGTGCCGCGAGTCGGCGAGTTCATTCGCTTTCCGACCAGCACACGGACGCTTCTCGGGAACTACTGGTCCGGCTGGTGGGGCCACGGACTCGGCCGGACGGTGGCAGCCCCTTCCGGTGTCGGAGTGCTCGGCGTCATCGGCATCGTCAGCCTCGGTCACATGGCTCTGTTGCACACGCTCGCGGTCCTTGCGTGGTTGCCGATCGGCTACTACGGCGCCTGGCGGTTGATGTCCATCTTCCCGTCGTCACGGGCGAGGATCGTCGGTCTCGTCGCCTTTGCGGCGGTGCCGCTGCCCTACAACGCGCTCGCCGCCGGCCGCTGGAGCGTGGTCGTTGCCTACGGAGCGCTGCCGTGGATCGTCCATCTGATGCGCAAGATCGCCGGTATCGAACCGGCGCTCGATGC
>JAYTRT010000222.1:0-1958 GCA_043746045.1 Actinomycetota bacterium
GAGCGTGGACGCGGCGATGATGGCCAGCCCGCTGACCATCACGAGCATCGCAGCGCGCAACGCGAGGACCGAGTTCCGCCGGCGGAAGGCGATCTGTGCGGCTCCGTTGGAAACCACCACCAGGGCAGCGAACAGACCAGACACGACCGGCTGAGTGATGTGCACGTGCAGTTCCTCGTGCAGGAACGAGGGCGAGAGACCGAACACCCATCCAACCAGCATCCAACTCGATGCTCCGGCAGCGACGGCAGCGGCGAACGGTCCACGGATCTCACATGGGACGTGGAGGGCCGGTGCTCGGCGAGGCTCTCCTGCGCCAACGCCGTGCGTCGGCTTGGTCTCCGGAATCCTCAACAGCGCAACGGCCACAAGACCGGCGAGAACGATGTCGAGCGCATACGGCGACACGGTCGGCCACGGCGTGACCGAGGCCAGCAATCCGCTGACGAGCGGTCCGAGGGTCAATCCGGTCGCCGCTGCCAACGTCGCCGCCAGGGCACTGCTTGTCGCATTGTGCTTCGGGTGCAACTCGCGAATGGCCACCGATGCACATGACATCACCATGCCACCGGCAATCCCGTAGAGGATCTCACCCGCGAACAGCCATGCAAGGCCACGCGACGAGGCGAACGCAATCGAACTGAGGACCGAGATCGCGATGCCACCGGCCAGAACCGGTCGACGACCGATCCGGTCCGCCAGCCTGCCGAGCGTCAGTAACGAAGGGATCAACGCCACGACGTAGACACCGAAAAGCAGCGTCACTGTGCCGGACGAGAATCCGTACTGTCGTTCGTAGATCGGGAACAACGGTGTCGGAAAGTTGCTGGCCGCAAGCAAGAGAACCTGCGCACCGACGACCACCCAGAAGCTCGTCTTCAGTGACCACGTCTTGCGGTCGCGAGTTGCAGACAGGTTCGCCCTGATGGCGGAACGGGACCTCGAACGGGACGGGAGGCTGGCTGCTGGTCGGTCGGACGGGCGGATGACATTCAGCAATGGGGGCTCCTCAGTCGGGTGGGAAATCAAACAGACAGGTCTGTCTGTTCTCCTGCACTCTAGACAGACCTGTCTGCTACCATCAACCCCTGTGAGAACGAACCTTCCGGCGCCGACAAAACCTTCAGATCGCGGCTCGGCCAAGGAACGGCTGCTGAAGGCCGCCGACGAATTGTTCTACGAAGAGGGCGTACACGTGGTCGGCATCGATCGCGTGATCGAGCGTGCTGGGGTAGCCAAAGCCACCCTCTACAGCGCGTTCGGTAGCAAGGACGAACTCGTCCGGGCCTATCTGGAAGGACGGCACGAGCGGAGGGCCTTGCGGATCACGACCGAACTCGAGAGGTTTCTGACACCACGCGAGCGGCTCCTCGGCGTGTTCGACATCGTCGGCGAAATCGCAGCGAGCACCGGCTTCCGTGGTTGTGCGTTCCACAACGCGAGCGCAGAGTCGAGACCGGGCTCTGCGGTGGAAGAGGTCTCTGATCGGACTCGGGCGTGGGTCCGTTCGTTGTTCGTCGAACTCGCTCGGGCCGCCGGAGCGGATGATCCCGATGGTCTCGCCGGCCAACTCGTCCTGCTCTACGACGGGGCATCGATGGGCGCGCAGATGGACCGGAATCCGGCCGCCGCTGCCAGTGCCAAAGCCGTCGCGGAGATCCTGATCGATGCCGGCGGAGTGGCGCGCACCGCCCAATCGGGCCGGCCCCGGGCACGGTCCGGCGCCGCACGATGAGTCGCTCCCGATGACCGGCACCCGATCCGACTACGCGGGCGGCAACCAGGAGTATCTGCGCTCGGAGCAGTACCACGACTCGGAACGACTGGCCCGGCGAGCCAGCCTCCATGAGAAGTACTCGACGGCCGAAATCGGCTGGTTCGACTGGGTGTCGGCTCACTTCGACCTCATTCCCGATGCCGATGTGCTCGAGGTCGGCTGCGGTGCCGGGTGGGTATGG
>JAYTRT010000223.1:0-6306 GCA_043746045.1 Actinomycetota bacterium
GATGACCGCACCGGACGTCGAGGCACTCCTGAGTCGACAACGTGCCGCCGGGCTCAGCAGTGGGCGCTCAGCGTGTCGTACGGATCGACAGCGTCTCCGCCACCTGGATGGATCTCGAAGTGCAGGTGGTTGACCGGTGAGTCGCCGGTGTGACCGACATAGCCGATGACGTCGCCCGCCTGCACTGCGCGCGACTGGCCCTCCCAGGAACTGAGGTGTGCGTAATAGTACGAGTTGCCGTCGGCACCCTGTAACCCGATCGTGTTGCCACCGAGGGTGTTCGTCTTGAACTGTGCGAATCCGGCGACAACCGCGACGAGTGGGGTGCCGAGTGGGCTCATCATGTCGACACCCTCGTGGATTCGACCGTTCGGCCGAGGGTCGCCGAAGGTGTGTCCGAAGGCCTTCGGTCCCGCAACGGGACACAGCCACGAGCCGCCCACGATGACGGCAGCGGGGTGAGCCGGCGGCGTGGGCGGAGGCGGATCGGTGACTGCCGGGGGAGTGTCGGCCGGCGATCCGGTCTGCGCCGTTGGCTTGCTCGTGGTGGGAGTCGAATTGGCGCCGGAGCCGACAAGCGGTGTGACGACGGCATTCTGCGTGGCCGGCGGTGTTGGTTTGGTCCCTGGTTTCGCCGACGTCGAGTTGGTCGACGAGCCAGTGACGGAGCCGGCCGACGAGCCATTGGCCGAATTGGTTGCGGCCCCGGGCGGTGGGGTCGCCGCCGCCGAAGCACGCGCCGCTGCTTTGTCAGCGGCGGCCTGCTGTGTGGCTCGCTGGGCGGCGAGTTGGGCGTCGTACGCCCGCTTCACCTCGGCATCCTTCAAGTTCGTTTCGAGCGCCGCGAGTTGGGTCAGCTGATCGGTCATGTCGGCCTGGCTCTTACTCAGCTGAGCCTTGGCATCATCGTTGCGCTGCTGCAGTGACGCCAGGTCGGCCTGTTGCTTGGCCAAACTCTTCTGCTGGGATTCGAAGTCGTCGAGGTTCACTGTGCCGGCGCCGATCGCAACATTGGCAAGCGTTTCCTTCTGCAGTTCGGGGACCGGATCGGCGCCGAGCAGACCGACTGCGGAGATTCCGCCGCCCATGAACCGGTTCACCGCAATCGATGCCAATGCCGCCTGCGTCGTCTGGAACGCAGCTGTCGTCCGGTCCAGTGCGCTCTGACCGGTGGCCAGTTGATCGGCCAAGGTCGTCGTCTTCGTGTCCAACTCGCTCCAGCGCTGTGCGGCAGCATCCGCTCTTGCTTGCACGCGGAGGATCTCGCTCGCCACTTGATCTGAGGTCTGCCCGGAGTCGGCGCGAGCCGTTGCCGCTGGCAGCGAGACCATCACGAGACACGCCAGCACAGCGACGCGAACGGAGTGCCATCCGCTCGGCGGGTGCTGGTCTACCCCTCGCTTCGTCATGAATCGATCGAGGATAGCCGCTGACCTTGCCGACATGGTGTCATCCCCGTTGCTGCTGTGCATCGGGACGTGCTCGATGTGATCGCGAGGTGTGGCTCAGACCCCGGCGGGCGCATAGACGACGCCGACGCTGCCAGCGCCGGTGTGCGCTCCGACCGACGGTCCGACGTCGTACCGGACGACCTCCGCGACACCGGGAACGCCCTGCAGTCGAGCGGCCAATTCATCGCCCATGTTCTGCCGTCGCGCGTCGCCGACGCCGATCCGCAACGACCGTCGACGAGCCAACGCGATGGTGTGACGGACCATCGACTCGAGGGCTGCTTCGACGTCATCGACCCGGTCGATCTGGCGCATGCCGTCGGCGTCGAGTTCGATGATCGACGTCGGCGCCAAAGGGCCCGTGACCCCGACGAACCGACCGCCGCGTCGGGCCAATTCGGGCACCCCGACGACGAAAACGCTGCCAGTCGAACTGGCCACAGACCGGGCTGTCGCAGCCGCATCGCCGACCGTGTCACCCCGGGCGATCGCCTCTCCGGCGGCCCAGATGCACAACGTCACCGGGAACGAAACCAGTTCGGTGTCCACGATCGTCACCGGTGTCTCGGCGAGGCCGGCGGCCACGGTTGCCGCGGAGACAACGGCCGAGAAATTCGAGCCGGTGTGGATCGAGAGGACCTCGCGCGCTCCGCTGTCGGTCGCTCGACGATAGGCGTCGAGAAGCGAACCCGGCGACGGCGCAGCGGTCGTCACCGTTGCCCCTGCGGCGAGACGGTCGTAGAAGTCTGCGGTCGTCAGATCGTGTCCTTCGTGATATTCGACGTCGTCGATCGTGATCGTCATCGGTACGACATCGACGACGTAGCGGTCGCGCAGCGCGGCCGGCAGCATCGACGTGGAATCGGTGACGATCCGGATCACGCAGCGGCCGCTGGTCTGTGCGGTGTCGCCGGCGTGACGCGGGCGCGTCGTGCGGCGCGGAACTTGGCGATGATCATCGCCGAGCCGGCCATCGCGAAGATCGGTAGCCCGACCGTCGGCTCGGGCCCCCACGCGTTGGGGAGCCGGCGCTGCCACCAGAGCACGCTCGACAGCATCCACGCCGTGCACGACATCCATACGGCCCGCTCGGCGTTGCGGCTGGTGACGGCACCGATCACGGCGACGGCGGTGTCGATCGGGAAGAAGGCCGGGAACACGGCGGCGCACGCACCAGCAGATGTCGCCACGCCCTTGCCGCCGCGACCGCCGGACCAGACCGGGACGATGTGTCCGGCGATCGACGCAGCCGCCGCGGTGTACGCACCGGCCGTGCCGCCGATCGCTCGGCCGGCAACCCCGGCGAGGGCGCCCTTGGCCATGTCGCCGATGAGCACGGCGACGCCCCATCGGGTGCCCAGCACAGCGGCGGCGTTGGTGGCTCCCGGATTTCCGCTCCCGGTCGACCGGAGGTCGGACACTCCCGTGCGGGCCAGGCGCGTTGCGATGTCTGCCGATGGAATCGTTCCGGCGAGGTACCCGACGAAGGCGGCAGCTGGCACGATTCCGATCAATCGTGTCAACTGCCCCTGCTCGAAGGTCACATTCGGACCGTAGCTCGTCGGTTCAGCACTGATCACTTCACCCCGCCACTTCACTTCGCCACTTCACCCCGCCACTTCACCCCGCCACTTCACCCCGCCGCTGATGACCCCAGAGCGTCGATCAGGTGGCTGATCGACGGCCGTTGATCGGGGCTGGCCGGAAGGGCGATGTAGCGCACGATGCCGCTGGAATCGACAACGATGTCGGCGCCCAATTGGCGGATGTCCTCGGTCGGCCTGTGGAGGCGTCGACCGGAACGGATCAGGGTCCCGTACATGCGCAGGGTCGCAACGGACCACACCTGGCGCAACGTACCCCGCTCGGCGCCGGCGAGGCGGTAGAGACGTCGGTCGATGTCGGACAGCACGGGGAACGGCAGGTGCAGATGGGTTCGATATGCGGCGAGGCGGTCGGGTTCGGCGAACGTGACGACGACGATCGTGGCGTCACCGAAATCCTCGAGGTGATCGCGCACGGCGACCACGTGCTCCTGGCACGGCAGTCAAGCGAGATGTCGGTGCAGGATCAACACCAGCGGATGTCCGAGGGTGTCGGCGCTGCGCCATGTCGCGCCGGTCTCGTCGATCAGCTCGAAGTCGGCAAAGCGGTCACCGACGCGCAGACTCATGGTCGTACCGTACGGCGCGCAGGCCGAGCGCGAAGGCCGGTCGAGTTGCCGAAGAACTGAACAGCGGCCTGCTGGACGGCCATCGACCACGTGGGGTAGGCATGGATGGTTTGGGCCAGACGGCCGACGAACATGTTGGTCTGCATCGCCAACGCCGCCTCGTGGATCAGTTCTCCTCCGGTCGGGGCGACCGTCGTCGCTCCGATCAGGCGACCGCCGCCCAGATTGCCGACGCCTCGGCGGGGAGCGACGATCAGCTTCACGAAACCAGCCTCGTCGCCGACCGCCAGCGCCCGGTCGACCATCGACAGGGGAACGTGAGCGACTCGGGCCCTGGAGTGCTCCGCCGCTGCCTGGTCTTCGGTCAGACCGACTCGTCCGACCTCCGGGCTCGTGAAGGTCGCCCATGGCATTGCCCGCGGATCGAAGCGCGCCGGACGTATGCGCGCGGTTCGCGAGAGGGCGTTCGAGGCAGCGACCCAGGCCATCCGGCCGGCTGCATGCGTGAACTGGAAGTGGCCGGTCACATCCCCGACCGCCCAGATTCCCTCGACGTTGGTCGCCATTGTCGTGTCGACCACGATGGCGCCGTGCGGATCGGTGCGAACCCCGATTTCATCCAGACCGAATCCACGACTGCTGGCGACGCGGCCGATGGCCACCAGGAGCTGATCTGCAGCGACCACGTCGCCGGGTCGCTCGCCATCAGCGGCCGAGAGATGGACGTTCATCCTGCCGTCGGCCGACGTGCTCGACCCGACGACATGAACGTCGGTGCGAATGGTCACCCCGTCGTTGCGCAGAGCAGTCGCCACGACGTCGGAAGCATCCGGCTCTTCGTGGGCGAGGATCCGGTCGCCCGCTTCGAGCAAGGTCACGTCGGTCCCCATCCGCGCGAACGCTTGAGCGAGTTCACACCCGATCGCGCCGCCACCGATGATGACGAGCGTGTCGGGGCGTTGCTGGAGATCGAAGACGTTCTCGTTCGTCAACACGTGCAGTGTCTCCACGCCCGGGAAGTTGGCTGCCGCAGGCCGCGAGCCCGTGGCGACGATGAACTGCCGCGACCTCACCGTTCGACCGTCGACGTCGATGGCCGTTGGGCTGATGAAGGACCCGAACCCATCGAGCACGTCGATTCCCTCGTGACGAAGTGTTGCTGCGTCCTCGGTGGCCGCAACGCGGGCGACCGCGCTGTGCACCGTCGACATCGCCTCGGAGAACGAGGCGCCACGCGCTGCAGCGGCGATCAGAGCTTTCGACGGAACGCATCCGGTGAACGTGCACTCGCCGCCGACAGGCCCGTTCTGGACCAGCGCGACTCGCGCTCCGCGACGTCGCGACTCGCGCGCGGCAACGATCCCTCCCGCGCCACCGCCGACGACAACGAGGTCATAGGTGCTCATCGGTATCACCGTCGCATCGGTCTGGCGTGCGCTGCATCGCCTGATCATTGCACGTCGTCGAACTGGCCGAGCCCGTCACACGGGAAGGTCTGCGCGCCACGGCATATGGCAGTGTTGGCCGTGGTGCCCCGACCTTCATCGAACAACGAGAACAGCCCTGCGGCTCCCGCAACGTCCACCGCAGCTTCCCACGCAACGTCCACGTCGGAATACCGGCCGATCGGCGACTATGCGCTGTTGTCCGACTGCCATTCCACAGCGCTGGTCAGCAGCGTCGGCTCCATCGATTGGGCCTGCCTGCGTCGCTTCGATGCGGGAAGCACGTTCGCGAGGCTGCTCGACCACGAGCGCGGTGGCTACTTCTCGATCATTCCGGGCGGTCAGGTGCTGTCGAGTTCGCGCCGGTACCTGGACGCGACGATGGTGCTGGAGACGACGCTCGAACTCGCATCCGGGATGGTTGTGTTCACCGATGCGTTCGCGATGGCGATCGGCGGCTCCGATGATCCAGCGAACGTGCTGGTCCGACGGGTCGAATGCGTGTCCGGTTCGGTCGACGTCGAATTCACGATCTCACCCCGGTTCGACTACGGCACGTCACACCCGTGGCTCCGTCGGCACGCCGAGGGCATCGTGTCAGCAGTTGCCGGCGACGACGCGCTCGTCGTTCAGGCAACCGTGGCCGTCGAACTGCACAGCGATACCTGCACGATCACGGGGTCGGCGGCACTCTCGAGCGGTGAGTCCTTCACGATCGCGGCTCGGTCACAGCCGGCCCATCAACTGGATCCGACGCCGATCGACGATCCGACGGCTCTGATCGACGCGACGGTCGAATGGTGGCGTACGTGGTCGAGCAGCACTGTTGCCGAAGGACCCTACGCAGCGTTGCTCGAACGCTCGGCGCTGGTTCTCAAGGCGCTATGCTGTGCGCCGACGGGTGCGATCATCGCCGCGCCGACCACGTCGCTTCCGGAGATACGTGGTGGAGCGGCCAACTGGGATTACCGGTACTGCTGGATCCGTGATGCCACCCTGACGTTGGCCGCCCTCTCCATCGTCGGCCATCACGAGGTCGCCCAGGGCTTCCGGACTTTCGTGATGCGGTCCGCCGCCGGTCACGGCGACGAATTGCAGATCATGTACGGGGTGTACGGCGAACGTCGCCTCCCCGAGATCGAGCTGGACCTCCATGGCTGGAGGGGAGCGTCACCGGTGAGAATCGGCAACGGCGCCGCGCATCAGACTCAATTGGACATGTACGGCCACGTTCTCG
>JAYTRT010000224.1:0-1956 GCA_043746045.1 Actinomycetota bacterium
GATCCAGTTCTTGTCATCGCTGCTCAGTCTCCATTGGCGATCGCCGGAAGACTGGGTGACCCCCTCCGGGCCGAACACAAGTTGCACACCGCGCTGCTCGTCCATCGTCGGGTAGGACTCGCGAAGGGCCTCTTGGAACGGAGCGATGAACTCCATGCGGGTTAGCGACGCGATTGGGGAGAAGCGGATCTGGCTCAGGACGCGAATCAAGGGAGCATTTGGTAGGGGTACCTCGGGTACCGGCTCGATCGGGAACGGGCTTTCTGCCATGTCTCTCAATCAGTTGTCTCCGTGTGTGCACTTCACACTCTGCTTCACATGCTAGTTGTCGTCCAATCGGGTCGCGCAGTCAAGTAACAGTTCTGCGCGTTTACGGTCGACGATGCCGGCAGTCCTCGAAACCGCTGCTCTGCGCAACCCGAGATACGGCGAGGTCAGTGATCAGGTGTCGGGCGAGATCTGACCGATGGCGTCAGGTCGCGGGAACTCAGGGTTGAGGATTCCGCTCCAGAAGGACTCATGGAACTGACGCAGACCGCTACGGTCGAGGACGACCGGCGAACGTGGCGGCCATGCGATGCCCTCAGGGGTCGGAGGCCAGATCATCAGCGGAAAGTCACTTCCTTGAGCCCACCGGCCGGGATTCGCCATCCCTGGGCCGCCCACGACTGCAATGACGACGTGGCCGAGCGCAAGCGTCACCGAGAACGAGTTTGGAGTCGCTGTTTCGAGGTTGGTAGTTCCTTTTGGCGCAGCATGGTGACCGCTCACGTAGAAGTCGAAAGGTTGTGAACCGGGCTCGGGCCGGAAGGCGAGTCGTATGTGGTAGCTGGGCGGAGCGATGCCCTCGAGGTGGATCTGGCGAAGATCGTCATGACCGAGAACGACGGCGCCTTCTTCGTAGTGATCCAACAGGACGGCTACTTTTGCCGCCCATCGCGCTAGAGCCACCTGGTCGTCAACACTGAGACGTGCGCCGCCGCCGCGAACCATAGGTTCCAGGAATGGCCGGACTTCGACCTCCAGCTTGGACATCCAGCCGTTGTTGCAGCCCTCGCACACCGCCTTGACAACTACCTCCGGGCGGCGCTGGGGATGTGACCGTGCGGTCCGTTTGCCGTCCGCGTCGATGAACTCGAAGCCGAAGTCGAAACCGTCGTCGTCACCGAACTCGTCCGCCAACACCTCGCCGAGCCAGAACGGGACGAGGTGCTCTCTGGTTAGCGGAGTCGAACCGCACCACGCGCAGGTTGTACCGGCCATTCGTTCAGTGTGCCGGAACACCTGAGGTGCTTCGCGTCCTCGATGCCGACTACCGGTCGAACACGGCTGCGCTGAACGCCGCTGCGGCGTCGGCTTGCATGCCGGGCAGGACGTGTTGGTAGACGGTGATGGTGAATGCCGGGCTGCTGTGGCCGAGGCGTTCGCTGACTACCTTCACGGGGACGCCGGCCTTCAACAGGATCGTGGCGTGGGTGTGGCGCAGGTCGTGAAGGCGGATGCGGCGCTGGTCGCTGTCGCGCATCAGCCGTTGCCATGACTGGGAGAAGAAGTCGGGGTGGATCGGTCCACCGTCGGGGTGGGTGAAGACGAACTCGTCGTCACCCCGCCGACCCGTGCTCATCTTCTGCTCGAGTTGGTGACGACGCCACGCCCTCAGCACGGCGACGGTGCGCGGGTCGAGGTCGATCGAACGTCGGCTGTGCGCGGTCTTCACGTCGGCGACGGTCGCCTTGTATTCGACTGAGAGGATCTGTTGCGACACGACCAGCCGGGCTGCATCGAGATCGACGTTGCGCCATGTGAGGCCCAACACCTCACCGCGGCGCATGCCGGTGTTCGCGGCGAGGAAGATCGGCACGTACGACTCGCTGTCCTCGATGCTGGCGAGGAAGTCGCGCAACTCGTCGGCTGACCACACGGTCATCGTTCTCGAACCGCCGAGGCGGACCTTCG
>JAYTRT010000225.1:0-1954 GCA_043746045.1 Actinomycetota bacterium
TGTAGCAGGCGCAACGACCTGCTCGACCAGAATGCCAAGAACACGCGTCTCAAATCCGACGGCAGCGCACAGTCGGTCGGTGTCGGCGTCACCAAGGCGACGGACATCATCGAGACGGCCCTCGACGAAGTGCAAGCTGTTCTGCCCTCGTCTGCGCAGGACCAGAAGTTGATCGCCGAGTGGAACAGGCTCTACCGGATCTACATCTCCGATCGGCGCCTGACGGAGAAGAAACTGGCCGCCGGCCAGGCATCAGAGCTCAACGAGACGACACTCAACGGCGCGCCGATCTCCTCGTCCATCGCCGACTTCACGAGCGTCAACCGGATGCCGTCGTGGTCCGCTCCGACGGGCAGTTGATCGGCTCGATCAGCGGCAGGTCAGCGCGATCAGCGCGCCGCCGAGCGATCGACGGTCATGCCTTCTGCCATCCGTTCTCCGGCGTCCACTGCTTGATCACTCTGGCCGGACTCCCGACCGCCACAGAGAAGTCGGGAAGGTTGCCGGACACCACCGAATTGGCGCCGACAGCGACGTGCCTGCCGATCTGCGCGCCGGGCAGGACAACCGTGCCGTACCCGAGCCAGCTGCCGTCACCGATCCTCACCGATCGCTCCGGCATCGACTGTTGTGACATCGGCCGGGTGACATCTCGGTAGTCATGATTCTGATCCGTGATGTACACGTTGTGACCGGTCCAGACGTCGTTGCCGATGACGATCTCGAAGTGCCCGACGATGCCGCTGCCCTGACCGATCAGGCAACGGTCGCCGATGGAGACCACAGGATTGCTGATGCATTCCTGACCTGGCACCATTCCTGCCGACAACGAGACACCTGGCCCGATCATGGTCCACGCGCCGATGTGGATGAACCGCTCGTTGAAGATCGTGGTGGGCGGAAAGCAGATCACGCTGTTCCTGCCGAACTTGCCGAAGCGTCGACCACGGCGACTGTCCGGGCCCATCGCGGCGCACTCGACAGCCGTCTCCCATGCCCAGTGCACAGCTTCACCGGCGGCTCGTTTCGCTGCGCTCCGCGCGTGATTCGCCCACGTGTTGGCCTGCGGTGTCCGTTCGAGCACGGTCGGGCACGCTACCTGCCCCGCAACGACATCCGATTACCCTCTGCGCGGCATGGAACACATCGGCTATCACGTCGCAGACGGCATCGGCACGATCACGATCGACCGCCCGCACAAGAAGAACGCGATGACCTACGCGATGCTCGGCGACTTCATCGCCACGGTCAATCGTGCAGCGGTCGACGTCGACGCGCGTGTCATCGTGCTGACCGGGCGTCCCGGATCGTTCTGCGCCGGCACGGATCTGGCTGATCTGGCGACGATTCCGGGCACCCAGCGCGGCCTTCGGGGCGCGGCCGATGCTCACGATACGTGGTGGCCACTGCAGCGTTGCCCGCAGCCGACGATCTGCGCCGTCGACGGGCCCGCCGTTGGCATGGGAGCCGAATTCACGTCGCAGTGCGACATCCGAATCGCGTCACCGCAGGCCAGATTCGCATGGAACTTCGTGCATCGCGGTCTCGTCCCCGACACCGGAGCCGGCACCTGGCTGCTCCCCCGACTTGTCGGACTGCAGAACGCCATGCGACTGCTGTACACAGGGCAGTTCATCGATGCCGATCAGGCGCTGAGCCTCGGCTACATCGCCGAGATCGTGCCGTCCGAGACCCTGCTCGATCGTGCGTACGAGATCGCTCATCTCATCGCGTCGGGGTCTCCGCACAGCCAACGCCTGATCAAGTCGCTCGTCCTCGAGGGCTTGTCGAGCAACGTCGAAGAACACATGCAGCGTCACACGATGGCGCTTGCCGCATGCTTCAAGAGCGACGACCACCGCGAAGGCGTCGCTGCGTTCCTCGAACGCCGTACCGCCACATTCACCGGAACCTGAGGAGAGACATGACAACGTCGCACAGTGCCGGCAGTCAT
>JAYTRT010000226.1:0-1951 GCA_043746045.1 Actinomycetota bacterium
GGGGCCTTTGTCGCCGAGAGTGTCTCGCTGCACGACCGCGGAGGGCTCCCCCACAATGGACCGTGTCCAGGGCTGATCGCTGCGTTCAGCTCGGACGCGACGGCGAAGCGGTTGTTGCTATTGTCCGGACCGTCGATCACGCTGCGGGCAAGGTGGTCCCAGATTGCCGACCACGGGTGCGCGCCGCGTAGTCCGGCAGCGGCCGCAGTGCCGGCGGGGTAGGCGAAGGAGAAGTCGAAACCAACGAGCACCCGTCGATCCTCTGCTGCGACCAACAACTCGCCGAGCCACTGACGCACAGCCCAGCGGGTGCGATGGTTGGAGACGTCGACGTCGCCGGTGGACGTATCCAGCACACATGTCCAGATCGAGTCGGCGCCTGATCTCGGAACCGAGGAGGCGCTCCAGTCGACCATCACGATCAGGTCGAACAACTGCTCGCTCAACTGGTCGATTTCAGGATTCGGTATCCGGCGTGCGGCGACCGCTACGGACGTCTTCGAGCAGATCGGCGAGAGCGTGGGTCGACAGTCCGTACGAATCAGGCAGTGACCGCGACGCGCCCATCAACTGTCGGTTCATCCGAGCAAGATCGTCGACGTCGTCGACATGGTCGAACACGACCATCGTGCTCCCACGGCTGGGATTGCGCCACACCGAGAAACGACCGCAATCGGCGAACGCGAACGAGCGGACCCGTCCACGGCCGATCAACTGGAAACCGAGGCGCGTGATCACCAACGCGCCTGGCGTCATCAGCTGGCGAAGTGCCACCACTGCGCATCCACCGAACATCACGACCAGCACGACCCCGAGTCCCTTCGCGATCGCACCGGTCTGCGCCCCGAGGGCAAGCCCCGCACCGAATGTCAGGAACACGAGACTGCCGATCAGCACCCACACCCACCTGCCCGAACTCGCGCGCAGCACGATGCTGTCGGGTGCGTCGGCCCCGACGTGGAACTGGCCCAGGATCTCGTCGTCGGGCGGGTCGCCTGCGGTCGGGTCGCCAGCGCTCATATCGTGGCGAACGCGCGGACTGTGAAGGTGCCGGCCCCGACGATCTTGGGCGGGACGGCAGAGAACGTGAAGTGAGCCGGCAGCGCGGCGAGGTTGGTGAGGTGTTCGACGATCGGAATTCCCGCGCGCAGCAAGATGGTGTGCACGGGGCGGGCACCCGTCGACGTTGCGTCGATGTTCAGGGTGTCGATACCGACGCATGCGACGCCGGCAGCGACCAGCGCCGATGCTGCCGCAGCCGTCAGCGCCGGATGATCGTGGAAGTATGCCGCCGTTCCGAAATGAACGGAATGGTCGGTGCGGATCAGCACAGCATGACCGGCGAGCCCACTGAGTTCCCGAGGGGCGATGTCGATCGCCCGTTCGCCGCGATGGTCGAGGCACACGGCTGGCCGATTCGCACACCTGTCGAGGGTCAGCTCCGACAGGTCGTAGCCGTCAGCATCGCGATGGAACGGAACGTCGATGTAGGTGCCTGTGTTCGTGCACATCGTGATCAGACCGATCTGGAACGTCGTCCCGGCCTCGTAGATCTGCTCGGCCGCCTCGCGAGAGAGATGGGTTCCGATGATCGGCGTCGGCAGTCCCGGGTACGTTTCCATACCGTCGGTGATGACATGACTGAGATCGACGAAGCGGATCTCGGCCGCCCTGTTCCGGTGGCGATCGGGAGGCTGACGCACCGAGTTGGTCACCGCTGGACTGTACCGCTCGCGAACAACCGGGAGAGAGCGAGAGCAAGGGCGTCGCTCGCCCGCGCTCGGCTGAGTTGCTGATCCTGCCTGAGCAGTTGATACGCCTCGAACGAGCAGACCACATCGGCGATGGCGAGCATGCTCGTCGACATGGCGTCGGGCATCGTGGCGAGTTCGGCTGCGAAGCACCGTTGCAACTGGTGCCGCAAGAACGAACGAGCCTGCAGCAACTCAGC
>JAYTRT010000227.1:0-6280 GCA_043746045.1 Actinomycetota bacterium
GAGCCCATCATGCCAGCGCTCCCAATGATTCACCCAGCCGCCGCGCCAGCACGTCGTAGGAGAATTCGTTCACGGCGCGCTCGCGACCGGCGACACCCATCGCGTGGCGCAGCGCTGCGTCGTCGAGCAACGTCTCGAACGCCCTGGCCACGTCGCGATGGTCCTCCGGGTGAGCGACGACGATGCCGGTGACACCGTCGGCCACGGCCTCGGCCGCACCCCCGGAATCGCCGGCGACCTGCGGAGTCCCGCACGCGGCCGCCTCGACGAAGACGATCCCGAAACCTTCCTGCTCGAGCCCGCCCCAGCGGTTACGACACGCCATCGTGTAGACATCGGCGCACCCGTAGAGCCGGGGCAGATCGTCGTTGTCGATGCGGCCGAGGAAGCGCACCGGTGCGTCGAGTTCGGCCGCCAGGTGTTGCAACCGCCCGAGGTCGCGACCTCCACCGGCGATCGCGAGGACCAGATCGGGGCGCGATCGCTTCAGTGACGCAGCGGCACGAATGGCCGTGTCGAAGCCTTTTCGCGGAACGAGTCGGCTGATGCTGACAACGAGCTCGGCTTCGGCCGGAACGCCGAAGTGTCGGCGAGCCTGCCGCCGTTCGCCGTCGTCCATCGGACGGAACCGTTCGGTGTCGACGCCCGGCGGGACGACGGTGATGGGCAGTGAGCGTCCAGCGGCGTGCTCGGCCTCGGCCGCCGGATAGCCACCAGCGGCCACGATGTGACGGGCCCGCCGAAGGACCCACCCGAGCGTTTGGCGGCTGCCGGGTAACCGCCCGGGCACCGTCACCTCGGCGCCATGCACGACGAGGTCGTAGGGCAGCTTCAGCGAGGGACCGACCAATCCGAGCGGGAGCGCTGGGTCCAATACGACCAGATCGGCCCCGAAATCACGGGCCATCGCGTCGATCCGGCGCACCATCAGAGGATGAGGGAGCAGGACCGGTTCCCGGGTGCGCTCGATGTGAAAGGGCTGCGCCGCGTCGAACGCATCAGCACCCTCGTACGGGCTGGTCAGCACGGCGAACGAGTCAGGCGGTAACCGCCGCCACCACTCCCACAACAGCGACTGGATGCCGCCGATCTTGGGCGGGAAGTCGTTGGTGACGAGGAGGTGCTTCATGGTCGCCCCATTGACCCGGCCACGGCCAGCAACTCGTCGCGCACGAGTGGATCGGAATCGTCATCGGGCAACAGATCGCGCAGACCGAGTCGGGCCGCGGCCCAGACGGCGTGCGCCCGCAGGATCGGTTCCCGGTGGCCCACGTACTGACGAATGACTCGGACCACTTCTGTGTCGCCGGCATCACCGCAGTTCCCCAGGACGACCAGCGCATTGCGGCGCAACCACATCGGATTGCGGTCGGCGAGGTACCAGCGTCCGTGTCGTTCGAGCAACGTCTGGTCGTCGGCATCCAACATTTCGATCAGCGGCACCCAGGCCTGCACGTGATCGTTCTGGTTGGCGGGAGCTCTGCGCTCGAACCGAATTGTCGGCGGACACACGGTCTGGCACTCGTCGCAACCGTAGATCCGGTTCCCGAGCGCAATCCTGAACTCGCGCGGGAACACTCCGGGCCGTTGCAACAGCCAGGCCAGGCATCGTCCCGCATCGACCACCCCCGGAGAAACGATCGCGGCCGTCGGGCAACCGTCGATGCATCGTTGACACGATCCGCAGCCGTCGGCCACCGGCGAGGAAGCGACCGGGAGTGGCGCGGTTGTGATCACCGAACCGAGGACGAAAAAACTGCCGGCTCCGGGGAGCAGGACATTTGCGTTCTTGCCGAACCAGCCGAGGCCCGCCAACCATGCGGCTTCTCTGTCCACCACCGAGTTGTCATCCGCGAATGCGACGGCCCTGTACCCGTCGGAGCGCAACTTGCGAACGATGTTCTGCAGGCCGAACCGGAGCGGCTCGTAGTGATCGACCCAGGCATAGCGGGCCACCGCCGCGTACGGACCGGCCGGGGTCGGGGGCTCGTCCAACACGTAGCTGCGCGCTGCGACGAGCAACGACCGAGCGCCGGCCACCGCAGCCGATGGATCGGTCGACCGTTCGGGGTTCCGGTAGGTGAACTGCATCGTGTCGTGCAATCCGGCGCGCTTGCGGCTCTGCAGGGCCGTTCGCGCTCGTTCCATCACCTCCGCCGGAGCCACCCCGATGTGATCGAGGCCGCACCGCAGCCCGAGGTCGCGTAGCGACGTCATGTACGCAGCGTCGATCGGCACGATCTGGCGCGGTTCAGGAATTCGCAGCGGCACGGTGGCGAAGCGTAGGCACCATTCCCGCCTCCGCAAACCACCGCACCGCACGCTGTTCGGCGATGTCGAACACGACGGCACCGTGTTCGTTGCCCGGGCCGGTTCCGTGCACACCCGATTCGCACACATGCGTGACGAGGCAATCGGAGCAGGCGGCTGTCGCCCGCATGATGCAGTTGTCACAGTCGATGATGATGCTGTTCATGCGTCAGACGATGACAGAGGCCTGTGACAGAGATCCGGAGTGACCCACGGGTAGCTTTCTCGGATGAGAACGATGAGACGTGCCCGGGTGGTCGTCGGGCTCGTCGTGGTCGGAGTGCTCGCCTCCTGTGCCAGTTCCACGCAGGTCAAGAGCGGTGACTCGAACACGACGAAATCGACCACGGCCAACTCGACCGGAACCAGCAACTCGACCGGAACCAGCAACTCGACAGGAACCAGTGACTCCGCCGGAACCAGCAGCTCGACCGGAACCAGCGTGCCGACGACAGATGCCGCATCGGCGGCCACGCTGACGTGGGGCACGTGCACCGATCCGCAGGCGACAGATGCTTCGCTGCAATGTGCAACGCTGCGCGTCCCTCTCGACTACGCCAAGCCCGGCGGTGCCAGCATCGATCTCGCACTCGTCCGCGTCCCCGCTTCAGGTCAGCGCAAGGGTGCAGTTCTGTTCAACCCCGGCGGTCCGGGCGGCTCCGGCTTCGACTACATCGCTCAGGGTGGCCCGACGGTCGCGTCATCGCTCGGTCTGACCAATCTCGACCTCGTCGGATTCGACCCACGCGGCGTCGACCGCTCAAACGGGCTGCGCTGCCTTTCCGATGCCGACGAGGACAAGTACGCGTACATCGACGACACACCGGACACCCCCGCCGCCAAAACTGCTTCCAAGGACGCGGAGACGGCCTTCACCACCGCATGCAAGGCGAAGTACGGCGACTCGTTGCAGTACTACTCCACCGACAACACGGTGCGCGACATGGACGCAATCCGCGCTGCCATGGGTGATGCGACGATCAGCTATCTCGGTGTTTGGTACGGCACCTACCTCGGGGCGGTGTACGCGACGATGTTCCCGAACCGAGTTCGCGCGCTCGTCCTCGATTCTGCCTATGAGCCGAGTGGCGACACGCTCGACCAGCAGTATCAAACGCAACTCGTCGGCTTCGAGGGAGCGTTCGACAACTGGGCGAAATGGTGTCAGACGAGCGATCAGTGCGAGTTCAAATCGTCCGACGTCGGAGCGGCATGGGATGCGTTGATCTCGCAACTGGATCAGACGCCCGTCAAGAACGCCGATGGTCGGATCGGTAACCAGGTCGTGATGCGCAGCGCAACCATCTCGGCCCTCTACAGCAAAGCGGAATGGCCTGTGCTCGGGGCGGCTCTGGCAGCTGTCGCCAAGGGTGACGCTTCGGGAATCTTCCATCTCGCTGACAGCTATTCCGGCCGAGATGCCAAGGGCCACTACACCACGATCCAGCAGTCGAATCAGATCATCACCTGTGCGAGCGGACTGGCCACCGACGTTCCCCCCGATCCGGTCGCCTACGCGGCCCGCCTCCACACGCTCGCGCCGCGGTTTGCAGGCACGTACGACGGCACTGCGTTCGACGCAAAAGAGCAGTGCGCGATGTTGATGCCGGTGGAACCGATCGACAAGCTCGGCTATACGGGCTCGGCGCCGATCGTCATCGTCGGTGGGACGAACGACCCTGCAACGCCGATCCGGTGGGCGGAGAAGATGACCAAGGACCTCGGCTCGTCGGCGACAATGGTCACCTACACCGGCGAGGGGCACGGACAACTACTTGCGTCGAAGTGCGTCACGGCAATCGAAGGTGCGGTGCTCACCGGTTTGAAATCTCCACCTGCTGGCACGGTGTGCAATCCCGATCCGGACATCGCCAAACCGAAGTGGTGGGACTCGATCCCCTCGCCGACCGGAATCGACCCCACCCTCGATTCGCCGGCCATCGATGGTGCTCTCGGCGTCACCACCACGACCGTCTACAGCGAACTGCACACGAGCAATCTCTCCACCACCGATGTTCTCGCCGCGTACAAGCCGGCGTTGACGGGCGCCGGCTTCACGTTCCTCACCGAGCGGCAGCCGCTGACCGGAAGCGACCAAGCCGTGTACCGAGCGCCCGGCGGCGACCTGTTCAGTGTGTTCGCGATCGGGCCCGACGCGTTCAAATCACCTGATCTCGCATCTGCGAAAGACCTCGTCCCCGCGGGCAAGACGATCGTCTTCCTGCTGTACCTGCCGCAGTAGAGCCGAATCGACGTCTCCCGAAGACGCCGCGTTCAACGGCTCAGTGGACGACCGGCAACCGCCAACAGCATCTCGGACGAGACGACGTTGGCGCCTTCGCTGCGCACGTCGCTGACGATGGCCTGATCGTTCGTGACGACCACCACCGGAGTCGTGGCCGGCAACGCCCGCACCTCAGCGCGGATCACGTCGTCGGCGCTCACACCGGATCGAGAGAACTGGACCCTGATCAGCCGTCTTCCAGCCGATGCTCCGACGACATCGGCGCCGTCGAACACGACCCGGATCTCCGTACCGTTCCGGCGAACCATGTCCTCGAGCAGCTCGATGCAAAGCCGACGCTGATCGATCAGCGCGAATGTCGGCCAGGCGAGCTTGGCCACGTTGTAACCATCGACGATCACCACCGCCTGGCGTGTACGAATCACGTGGGTCGCTGCCGCCAAGGAATCACCATAGACACCCCCGGGAATCGCGATCGGCTTTCGTTGCGACGCGCGCGTCGGTTGGATCTGACGCGTCGAGCGACCTGACGCCGGCGGGAACGCAGCCGCGACCGAGGGACTCGCGACCGACAGACCATCGGCAGCAGCTCCGAGCGATCGCGCCAGATCTCGTGTTGCCGCGGCCGCCTGCTCGAGAGCTCGCACCGCAGCTCGGCTCGTCTGCTGCGCTTCGATCGTCGCGACGATGGTGTCGTCCGAGGAACCGCGATCAACGTACTCGTCGCCGCGTCGCTCGGGGGAGGCCGCAGCTCTCGCTGCGAGGATCTCGTCACGAGTCCTTTCCGCCGCGGCGAGGTGTCCCCGCACTTCTGCGAGGAGCCCGTCGGCACTCTCGGCGCGTGCAGTCTCGGCCTGCACCCGACGAACGAGTTTGTCCACCTCTCGTCGCAGACCGGCGATCTCGGCGCGGACGGAGTTCGATTCGGCCGAGGCCGCCGCGGCAGCCTGCTCGGCCTTCTGACGACGACGTCGTTCGCCGGTCAGCGCGTCGTTGAGACCGATCAGCTCAGCGTTCGCCCGCGAGGCAACCGTCTCCGCAGCTTCGCGCCGCCGCTCGGCTTTGCGCAGCGCGATGGCGGTGGTCGCCTCTTCGGCAGCGTCGCGCACGGCTGCGTGCAGTTCACTGACACGGCGTTCCCAGCCCTCGTCGCGCTGGAGCCACGCAATCCCGATTTCGTCGACCAGTTCGATGGACGCGACTGCGCCGATACGACATCGGAAATCCTCGTCCGCGACGACGGCGCGCCGCACGGCATGCAGCGAAGGACGGTCGAGACGGTCGAACTTCAGATACGCCTTCAATGCAGCCGGGAACACCAGGGGCGGTCGCAGCTTGACACCGGCCGCAGCGATGCCGACGGCGAACTCGAGTGCTGATCGCAGCGACGTGTCGGGAATGCCGGCAACGTCGACGGCCTGTGCAGTCTGCGGTGCAGTCCGGCTGTCGACGGTCATGGTTCAAGCGTACCGCTGCCGCTTTGGCGCAGCCGAGCTTGACATCGAACGACCGTTCGTGTTCCCCTGACCGGATGCAACGTACGTTCGATGATCTCGGAACCCCACTGTGCGACGTGACGTTCTGCGTGATCGACCTCGAGACCACGGGCGGCGATCGAAACACTGATGTGATCACCGAGATCGGAGCGATCAAAGTACGCGGCGGCCAGAGCCTCGGCACGTTCCAGACACTGATCAATCCCGGTCGAGCAATCCCACCGTCGAT
>JAYTRT010000228.1:0-1949 GCA_043746045.1 Actinomycetota bacterium
CGGTCCAGGGCCTGATCGACGGTCAGACGAGCGGCCAGGGATAGCGACGGCCCGTCTCGTCGATCGGGAACACGCCCTGCTGCAGCAACCATTCAGCTCGCTCTTGGATTGCGGCGACCTCTTCGTCGGCCAGAAGCGAGGCGATTCGCAGCGGTACGCCGTCCATCAACGTTCGCAGCGGGTCGATCGAGGCGTCCGGGATTGGTTCGCCGCCGAATTCCCAGATCACGGTGCGCAGCTTGAACTCGGCCGCGAAACAAAGTCCGTGGTCGATTCCCCAGATCCCGTCGTCGCGCGACAGCAGGCAGTGCCCGCTCTTGCGGTCGGTGTTGTTGGCGACGATGTCCAGGACGGCCATCAGGCGCAGTCGGTCGTGGAGATCCTCACGGTTCTCGTAGATCGTGAAGTAGTGCTGCTGGTGGTCGGCATCGACGAACCACTGCATCGAACCATCGCCGAGCGGACCGTCACGGACGATCGTCGGAGGCACGACCCCGAACCCCATTGCTTCGCTGAGCAGGTATGCGGCGACTTCGCGTCGATACAGGCCGGGCTCGAAGTCCCACAGCGGCCGTTCGCCACGCAGCGGCTTGTAGATCGCCTGCCCGGACCGTTCACCGTCGACGATGTTGACCAGGAACGTGGCATTGCTGCTCCACGGCATCCGGCCTTCGATGTCGATGGCCCCGACGCGCAACAGGTCGAGGCGTTCCTCGCGAACCTGCGCTAGTTCATCTTCGGGCACGGGTGACCGTCGGGGTCGAGGGGATGTCCACAGAACATGCACGCCGGGCGACCAGAGGCAACGACGTCCTCGGTGTGCTCGCAGAACGCCAGCGCCTGGCCCCGCTGCAGCAGCAGTCGGACGTGGCCCCGGTCCTCGAGCGCGTCAGCGTCCGGCTCGCCGTTCTCGTCGACGACCACGACCTCTTCGAGCTGGATCAGCAATCGGTCGGTGTCGCGGTCGTAGCCGAGCCCGATCGCGCCGAGCACGAACGCTGGTTCCACCGGCTCGTGGATCTCGAACGTGGTCGGCAGCGGCTTGGTGTTCGGCGACGGGAGATCGTTCATCACCTTGCGCAGATATTCGGCGATGGCCGACGCCTGCTGCTTCTCGCACTTGACGGTGATCCGGATCTCACCCTGACGGACCTGCAGGTAGAAGACTCGTTCGCCGGGCCGACCGAGCGCCGCGACCGTGAATGCATCGACGTCGTCGAGCTGGTAGAAGACACCCATCAGGACGGCTGCAGATCGCTGAGCGGGCCGCCCGTCGAGTTGACGGTGAGCACGACGGGCCCGCCGGCGGAGTAGGCGATCGCGCTGATCGAACACGTCGAGATGACGATCCGCTGGAACAGGTCGATGTGGGTCCCCATCGCGTGGGCAACGGCGGCCTTGATCGGGTCGGCATGGGAGACACACACGACAGTGCCGCCGGGATGCGCGATGCGGATGCGGTCGAGCGCAGTGACGATGCGGGTCTGCATCTCGGTGAAGCTCTCGCCGTTCGGGAAGCGGAACGTGGACGGCGACCGCTGAACGGTGGTCCATTCCGGCAACTTCATCAGGTTCTTCAGTTCGGCGCCTGTCCAGTCGCCGAAGTCGCACTCCAGCAGGCCCTTGTCGATCAACACCTTCTGGCCGAGGACCTTGCCGATCGGGGCCGCCGTCTCACGGGCCCGTTCGAGCGGCGAGGCATAGACAGCATCGACCTTTTTCAGCACGGCGATGCGGTCAGCGGCGGCCTGGGCCTGGCCGACCTCGGCGAGGTGCAGCCCGGGGGCGCGACCCGGGAGCAACTTGCCCGTCGTCGGCGTCTGGCCGTGACGGACGAGCAGGATCGTCGTGGAATGAGGACCGGGGACGCTCTTCTTGGCCATGCTCGGGTCAATGTAACTGGGGATCGCCGGAATGAGCGCCTACTGTCGTCGCGGTGAAGCCCCGGC
>JAYTRT010000229.1:0-1947 GCA_043746045.1 Actinomycetota bacterium
CGCCACGGCAAGGAACTCGCCGCAACCTTGCTCCTCGATGTCGATGTCGATGTCGATGTCGATGTCGATGTCGGCATGGGTCTCGGTGTCGAGTTCGGCAGCGACGCGAGTCGCGCATCGTCGAGGTCGAACGACGACGAGCTGTCGCTGCTGTACCTGTGCTGCCATCCAGCACTCAACACGCACGCCCGGATCGCTCTTACGTTGCGCCTGGTGTGCGGACTGACGACGAGAGAGATTGCTGCGGCGTTCATCGTCGCTGAGCCCACGATGGCCAAGCGCCTCAGCCGTGCCAAGCAAAAGGTGAAAGAAGCTGGCATCGTGCTCAAACCACCCCCGGCGGAACCCGATGATCCACGGACGAGCGATGTGTTGCGGACCATTTATCTGTTGTTCTCAGAGGGCCATCGAGCCTCGACCGGTGACGCGCTCGTTCGACCAGCTCTGTGCGAGCGCTCGATCCACCTCGCTCGAGTGATCTCGTCCCGGTTCCCCGACAATGCAGAAGCGGCCGGACTGCTCGCACTGCTTCTGCTCACCGACGCACGTCGACCCGCACGCACCGACGCCGACGGCCAACTAGTGGTCCTCGAGGAGCAAGACCGCAGTTTGTGGAACCAGGCGATGATCGCTGAAGGCGACGCATTGTTGCGCGCCGCGCTCTGCGCCGGCCGCCCCGGACCGATGCAAATCTGGGCCGCGATCGCGGCGTGCCATTCGACCACCGGCACGGCATCACAGACTGATTGGCGGCAGATCTCGCTTCTGTACAGCGAGTTGTTGAGCTACGAGCCATCTCCCGTGGTCGAGGCCAACCGGGCGATCGCGGTCGCGATGGCTGAAGGGCCGGCGGCCGGCCTGACGATCCTTGACGTCATCATCAAGGACCCGCAACTCAGCACGTGGCCGGCAATCCATGTTGCACGCGCTGATCTGCTCGCCCGGGCGGGCCGAAAGCAGCAAGCCCTGCACGCCTACCGCACTGCCCGTGAGCTCGAACCAACCGCAGCCGAGCAGGCCTTCATCGCCCGCCGCATCGACATCCTCGAACAACCACCACCACAATGAACCCCGACCTCGGATCGGCCTCCACACCAACTGAGGCAGCACGTTCACGCAGAATTCGGTGGGCTCGAACGACGCGTCACCGAGCCCGTCAGCGTGCAGGCTGACACATGTGCTCCGTCGGGTGGCGCCGCCTGACGAAGTGGATGAGCTGATCAGTGGGAGGGCCTAATCAGCTGCTTTGGTCGATGCGGATCTCGCCACCACCGAGCCGGGCGTCGATCACGATGGTGCGGTGCGTGCCCGTCGACGTAGCGCGCGCTGGGATGGTGACCGAGTCGCGGCGGCGGATGCCGGCTGCCGTCTCGTTGTCGTTGACGACGACGTGCCCGGCGTTGACATCGGTGACGAGCTGAATCTCGGCGTCGGCGGGGACAATGACATGGATCTGGCCGTAGCCGACCACTGCGTCGACGGTCATCACCGGTACCGGTGTTCGGGACTGCTCGCCGGCAGGGACCTGGCGCAGATCGATCGTCAGCCGGCCGATGCCGACCTGGTCGTGTTGCTCGGCCTCGGCGACGGTTGTCGGGCGCACTGTTCGATCGCCGATGCCACCGTCGAGGTTCGGATGCGTCACGATCAGGCCGATCGTGCAGGCCCCGAGGACGAGCATCCCTGGCACACCGAGCCAGCTGCGGTTGACGATGGTCCCCGCGACCGAGGACGCGACGAGCGTCGCGAGCACGGTGAGCGTGACGACGTACGTCGATACGTTCCACCAGCCCGCGCCGTTGCCGATGCTCGTCACCAGCGCGCCGACGGCAGCGACGGCGAGCCCTGCCGCCTGCACCGGGTGGCGGCGAAGCCGAGGTACCTGCCGGCGGCGATTCGACAACGCGACCGGCGCGTCGGCTGGGCTGAAGTTGGCTCCTGTCGGCG
>JAYTRT010000230.1:0-1945 GCA_043746045.1 Actinomycetota bacterium
GCGACATCCCCGGCGACTGGGACTTTCGCCGCACCCGACTCGCCGCGCTGATGCACGACGTCGGCAAACCAAAGACCCGGGGCTTTCTGAAGGGCAAAGGCGTCACCTTCTACCACCACGAAGTTGTCGGCGCGCGAATGACCCGCGCCCGTCTGCAAGCGCTGCGATACAGCAACGACGACATCGACGCGATCACCGAACTGGTGCACCTGCACCTGCGTTTCCACGGGTACGAATCAGGCTGGACCGATTCAGCCGTTCGTCGCTACGTCAACGACGCCGGTCCACTACTCCGTGAGCTGAACGTGTTGACACGTTGCGACTGCACGACGCGCAACGAGAAGAAGGCGGCGATGCTCAGTCGACGCATGGATGACCTGGAAGAGCGGATCATCGTGCTGACCGAGCAGGAGGAACTGAAGGCGATCCGTCCGGAGATGGACGGCAGCGAGGTCATGCAGCACCTCGGGCTCGCCCCCGGCCCAGCTGTCGGCAAGGCGATGAAGTTCCTGCTCGAGGTCCGGTTGGAAGACGGACTGATCGGCGAGGAGGCCGTACGCAAGCGGCTCGACGAATGGTGGCAGAACCAGTAGCCGTCGGAGGCGCAGCGCGGTGGTTGACCGAGATCTGCCGTGCGGACCCGCGATTCGGACGGGCGAGGCGGACTGGCGATTCGGACAGGCGATTCAGACGCCGAGCTTGCGAGCCCTGATCACGAGGACGAGTGGCGCCAATGCGCTGCGGTTGTTGATCGGCATCAACTCGTGCATCACGTCGATCCGGAAGTTGGTGCGCTGCATCGCCATGAACACGTCGCTGATCGAGCGCGCCGGAGATCCGTAGGGCCGCTGCACCACCTGTCCAGGCTGGCCGGCCTGGGAGCCGGTCTGCGGACCGGACTGTTGCGCGTTCGAGGCGGTCAGCATCGCTGCGATCGGATGCTGCTCGGCCATGATGAACGCAGCGTCGGGTTTGAGAACACGATGGATCTGGCGCAGCAGCCGGGACAGGTCATCGACGTCGGCCAAGGTGTGCGAGGCAACGACGAGATCCACCGAACCACTGGTCGCGAAGCCGAGATCGGCGACGTCGCTCTGATGACACTGCACCGTCACCTCGGCGGCTTCGGCCTGACGCCGCAGCAGTGTGATCCGGTCGGCCGACGGATCGACGGCGAGGGCTCGGGCACCGGCGGATGCCAACGCAACGGCGTTGCTCGGAGCGCTGATGCCGAGCTCGATGATCCGCTTACCGGTGACGTCGCCGCAGAGCCGCAGCTCGCTCTCGTCGGCGACCGATGATCCATAACGTACGACTGATGCCACGGCTTCCCAGTGTGCCGTGTACGCCACCGGATCGTGTGGATGCACGGACTGAGAGGCGCATCGGGGCGCTGGCAGCGTGCGCTGGCCGTACCCCGGTGGGGCGAATCGACGTGACGGGTGTACGGCCTGCCGCGGCCGACTCCGGTGGTCGACGGTCGATAACCTGAGCGAGTCATGTCGTTCTCCGTCGAAACGTTTCGAAGTGGCAGCGGTGCCAATGGTCGTGCCGTTGTCGATCACCGTCTCGAACGTCGCGCGCTCATCAACGAGTACCGCAGAGGACGTCTGCGTCGCGAGCAGTTGTGCGATGCTCATCCCGAGTTGATCCGCGCTGCGCGTAATGTCGGAACGCCGAGCAGCGTGGTCTGCCCGATCTGCGCCGAGGTCAACCTGACGCTCGTCACGTACGTTTTCGGACCACGACTTCCTTCCCATGGTCGATGCGTGACCACCAAAAAGGATCTCGCCCAGTTCAACGGGCGTGATGATGACCTCGACGCCTACGTGGTCGAGGCGTGTGTGAACTGTCGTTGGCACCATCTCCTGCGCGTGCTTCCACTCGGAGGAAATCGTCGGGCCAAACCGGCGGCGATCGTCCCGACGGGCGGCCAGCGATCAGC
>JAYTRT010000231.1:0-1945 GCA_043746045.1 Actinomycetota bacterium
CGCGCCGGTTGGTTGTCGTGCAACACCACGGTGGACCACTGGTCGAGGTGATGCTTCGCCGCTATTCGCCCGAGCTCCATCTGGTCCCTTCCATCCGGCAGACCCGGCGACGACGCGGTCATCAGGACGACCGGGAGGTTGCCGAGGGCAGCGAGACCGGCGGCCGCAGCGACGGCGCGATCGTGGTTCGGTTCGAGGTCGAGAGGAACCACAATGGTCGAAAATGCTTCGGGCATGCCCCGAGCTTGAACGTACGCTGCGCGGGCCGATAGGGCCGAAGGTCAGTGTCCTGGCACCCAACAGTGGAATCCTGACTCGTCGACGACGCGTCGCATCGCCCCGTACAAGATGATCGCCGCGGGGCGGGGCGCATGGTGGAGGAGGTGATCGACGACCCTGCCGACGAGCAGTCCTCGCAGCGCGTGTTCGTGTCGTGCGCCGATCACCGTTGGCGTTGTCGAACGTGTCGTACAACGTGTTGTAGGCGATCACCGGCAGGAGGTGTCGCTGGAGATCCTGGGCGAGCCGTGTGGCCCACCGGAGGACTCGGCCATTCGCATCCGTGCCGTCGACACCGACAACGATGGGTGAGTCGTCCGGGGAAGGCGCGCAGGGCGGCACGATGACGAGTGGGCAACGAAGCGCATGGACGAGTTGGTGAGCGTGGCTGCCGAGGGCCCATTCGGAGAAACCCTCGGTCGAGTCGACTCCGAGAACAACGACGTCGCCGTCTTTCGTGGAGGCGACCAGTTCGTCGTTCAAGCGACCGGACGCTATGTGCAGCTCGTCGACGGCGACGCCTCTGGCGAGCAACCACCGACGCGTCGATTGCGCTGTGTCCGCTTCGAACTCGCGCTCGATCTCGATCGATCGCTCGGCAGATCCGTTGCCGACCGTCACCCATGCATGCAGGGGAACGCGCAGTGCACGCGCCGTGCTGCAGGCCCATTCGATGGCACGAGTGCCTCGTTGATCGAGATCCAGATCGACGACGACACGTGCGACAGCGGGGAGCAGCGTCGTGGCAACGGTCGCGAGTCCGCCTCGGAGTTGCTCGATCGCGATCCTCTCGTGGTCCGCCGCGGTCACCGCTCGCTCAGCGTGATGCTTGGTCAGGTCCTCTTCCGACGGCTCGTCCCATGATGGTGATCTCGAACGGGTGCGCGGCACCAGGGCCGATGGTCATCGATCGTGGCCAGCTTCGATACGGCGCGGGTCGACGCCTGTTCGTCTCGACCAATTCCCTGTGACGGGCGACCAGTCATCGATTAGTTCGACGAACGAAGTACATGGGTAGTCTCCAGACGTGCCTTCATCGAGAGTGTTACAGGAGCGGCCGGCGGTCGTCGCGACCGCCGATGCGTCCAGTCCGAGGCAGCCACGCGGACTCGAAGAGCTTGCCCAATCGTTGCGTCTGTCGATCGCACGTCTGGCTCGGCTGCTCCGCCAGCAGGACCGCACCGACCACGGGGCCACGCTGACCGCGGCGCTCGCGTCGGTCGCGCGTCACGGGGGCCCCACCCACGGCGAATTGGCTGCGATCGAGCAGGTCGCTCCCCCCACGATCACGGCGGTGGTCGGCAAGATGGAGACGCTCGGCCTTGTGACACGCGAGACCGATCCAGTCGACCGAAGGGTCACCCGGATCCGACCCACCTCCGCTGGTCTCGACCTGCTCGCCGATACGCGGAACAGGCGTACGGAGTGGTTGCAGAAGCAGATGAACGGCCTGACGGCCACCGAGCTCGCCACCCTCGACGCCGCAGCCGACGTACTCGCCAAGCTGACCGACGCACCGGAGGCCGCCGCTGCGTCTCTCGCCCAGGGGCGCGTATGAGCGAGCTGACAGCGCAGGTGTCGGACTCCGAACAGCCGAAGCGAGCGGGAACATTTCGATCGTTGCGGCTGCGCAACTTCCGGCTGTTCTTCACGGGGCAGTTGATAT
>JAYTRT010000232.1:0-18280 GCA_043746045.1 Actinomycetota bacterium
CGTGGCCTGACGATGTTCATCGTCAAGATCCACCAACCCGGCATCCAGGTCGATCAGATCCGCCAGGTGGACGGATCGATGGAGTTCTGCCAGGAGTTCTTCGACGACGTGCACATCCCGGTCGCCGACGTGGTCGGCGAGATCGACGACGGTTGGACCGTCACCTCGCGACTGCTGGTCCATGAACGCAATGCGGTCGGTGGCGGATCGCCATTCACCAGTGGCCGGTCGACCGGGCACGAGTCCTCGAGCGACGGTGATCAACTCGTTGCGATTGCAAGGGCCTCCGGCAGGGAACACGACGCACGCGTGCGTGAATTGGTGGCACGCGCCCGTGTCGACCAGCTCGTTCGATCACAACTCGTCGACCGGATCATCACGGGGGTGTCGACCGGCAAGATGGTCCCTCCATGCAGCTCCATCATCAAGCTGTTCGGAGCCAACGTGTCCATCGACCGTGCCGAGATCGGACTGGAGCTCGCCGGCGTCGAGGGCGTGGCTTGGCCATCCGACGATGACCCGAATCCGGCACGCATCCTCGGTCAGGCGTCGCTGTCCCGCCAGGGCATCGCCCTCGGAGGTGGCAGCAACGAGATCCAGCGCAACATCATCAGCGAGCGCGTGCTCGGCATGCCGCGCGAGTATGCGGCGGACCGTGAAGTCCCGTACCGCGACGTACGTCGCGGGCCATCAACATCATCGAGGAGATCCACCACATGAACGCGCTGGAAGGAAGAGTCGCCATCATCACCGGCGCCGGGCGAGGCATCGGCCGGGAGCACGCGCTCCTTTTCGCCGCGGAAGGCGCACGGGTGGTCGTCAACGATCTCGGCGGCTCGTCAACGGGTACAGGCGCTGATGAATCGCCGGCTGAACAGGTGGTCGCCGAGATCATCGCTGCCGGTGGCGAAGCGATTGCCAACTATGACGACGTGACCGATTGGGGGGGAGCGGAGCGGCTCATCGGCTCTGCGATCGACGCATACGGCGATGTCGACATCCTGGTCAACAACGCAGGGATCCTCCGCGACCGCATGCTTGCCAACATGAGCGAGGAGGAGTGGGATTCGGTGATCAAGGTGCACCTCAAGGGTCACTTCGGCCCCTTGCGCTTCGCCGCTGCACACTGGCGAGACAAGGCAAAGACGGGCGCTCAGGTGAGCGCGTCGGTGATCAACACCAGCTCCACATCGGGTCTGTTCGGCAACGTCGGGCAGGCGAACTACGGGGCGGCGAAGATGGGGATCGCAGCGATGACCATCATCGCGTCGAAGGAGCTCGCACGGTACGGGGTGCGAGTCAATGCAATCGCTCCGGCGGCACGCACGCGCCTCACCGCCCAGTTGGGCGGCGGCGCTGAGGCTGCCGCCGTTCCATCGGCCTTCGATGCGATGGATGCCGGGAACATCTCACCTTTCGTCGCGTACCTGGCCACGGAGTCGTGCCCCATCAACGGCCGCACATTCCTTGTGTACGGCGGGCAGGTCCACCTCTTTCAGCCGTGGGCAATCATCGACAAGATCGAGAAGGACGGCCGTTGGACGATCGAAGAGCTCGCCGAGCACGGCGCGCGATTTGCCGACGTGCCGTTCGATCTCAACGATCCGTTCTCACTCTGACCGACGTCTGGGAAACGCGTCGGTCAGGGGGCCGACGCGTTCCGATCAGGCTGTTGCTCGATCAGGCGCTCGGCCAACCGACCGTCTTGGTCTCCGTGAAGATCTCCAGGCCCTCGATGCCGCACTGGCGCCCGATGCCGGACTGCTTGTAGCCGCCGAATGGAGCGTCGGCCCCGTACCAGTTGCCTCCGTTGAGCCCGAGTGTTCCTGTGCGGATTCGATGGGCGATTCCCTTGGCGCGCTCGAGATCGCCCGACGTGATCACGCCGGAGAGTCCGTAGGGGGAGTCGTTCGCGATGCGCACTGCGTCGTCATCGTCGGTGAAGCCGACGATGACAAGGACCGGTCCGAAGATCTCCTCGCGGGCGATGGTCATCGAGTTGTCGACGTCTACGAACAGGGTCGGCTCGACGTAGTACCCGACCGGAAGATGGCTGGGGACGCCGCCGCCGAACATCAGCCGCGCGCCTTCGGCCTTGCCCTGCTCGATGTAGCCGAGAACGCGCTGCTGCTGGCGCTTGGACACGAGCGGGCCCATCAGGTTGCTCATGTCGGTCGGATCGCCGTAGGTCACGCCCTGAAAGCCCATCAGGGCCAGCTCGACGGCCTCGTCGTAGCGGGTCATCGGCACCAGCAGACGGGTCGCCATCGCACAACCCTGTCCGGCATGGAAGCATACGCCCGCTGCGGACGGGATGGCCGTGGCGAAATTTGCATCGTCGAGGACGAGGTTGACGGATTTGCCCCCCAGTTCGAGGAAGACCGGCTTCAGGGTCTCGGATGCCGCCGCCATGATGCGCCGGCCAGTCGCTGTCGAGCCGGTGAAGGCGACGAGGTCCACCAGTGGTGATGTGGTCAGCACCTCGCCGACGAGATGGTCGGAGGCCAGGACGATGTTCACGACGCCGGGCGGGATGTCGGTCTTCTCGAAGATCAGCCGGCCGAGCCGGGTCGCGTTCCACGGTGTGTCGGGTGCGGGTTTGAGCACGCACGTGTTGCCCATCGCGAGCACCGGTCCGAGCTTGTTGAGGATGATCTCCATCGGGAAGTTCCAGGGGACGATCACTCCCACCACACCAACGGGCTCCTTCCAGACCTCGCGGTCGGTGAAGACGCCCATGCCGAACGCGTCTTTCGGCTCGAGTGTGCGCTTCCAAGCGAAGGTGTCGATCATGTCTGCAGGCCACAAGAGCGCTTCCCGCAGGGGAGCGTCGAGCTGCGGTCCGTAGGTGGAGAGCACCGGGCATCCGACCTCGGCAACCAGTTCGGCGCGAAGTTCTTCTCGCTCTGACTCCAACGCAGCCTGCAACTGTCGAAGGCACGTCTGGCGGAACTCGTGGTTGGTCGACCAGTCGGTTGTGTCGAACGCGCGTCGGGCCGCCGCGATCGCGTCGTGCATGTCTGCGGCGGTTCCGTCTGCCACCGGACCCAGCACCTGCTCCGTGGCAGGGTTGATGTTGTCAAACGTGCGCCTACCCGAACCGTCGGTCAGCCGGCCGTCGATCAACATCTTGCGCTCACCCATCATCACACTCACCAGACCAACTTCAGGTTCTCGACTGCACGCAGTCCTTGCGAATACAACAACTCTGTGCCCTCAGCGAGCGCGTAGTTCGGGATGAGACGATGCCATTCCTCGAGGGCGACTCTCAGTTCCATCCGGGCGAGGTGCGAGCCGAGGCACCGATGGGCCCCGCCTCCGAACGCAATGTGCTTGTTGATCTCACGGTCGAAATCCACGGAGTCGGGAGCGTCCCACGTCCGCTCGTCGGTATTCGCCGAACCGATCATCACGGAGACCACCGTATTCGCAGGGATCGGACACCCAGCCAACTCGGTCGCCTGTGTCGTGATCCTGACGACGCCTTGCACGGGCGACTCCCAACGCAGCATCTCCTCGATGGCAGCAGGGATCAGCGACGGTTGGTCGATCAGGCGCTGCCGCTGGTCAGGGTGTTGGGCGAGGTAGGCCAGCATGCAATCGAGCGACGCCGTGACGGTGTCCAGGCCGGCGAGAAAGAACAGGTAGCCGATGTCTAGCACGTCATCCGGGGTGAGTCGCTGGCCATCCACCTCGGCCTCCAAGAACATCGAGATGAAGTCCGATTTCGGTGCCGTGACTCGTTCGTCGATGACTTCTTGCAGCACTGCGTAGATCTGCTGACCTGTCGCGTTGACGGCGGCGGCGCGCTCTTCGAGAGTGGTGACGCCCGGTCGGATGATGCCGTTCTTCAGCGCGATGAATTCGGCAGCACGGTCGACGGGAAGTCCGAGCAACTGCAGAAACACGGTGCTGGGAAGTGGCTCCGCGACGGTGTCGTGAAAGTTGCACCCACCGGCGTCGACGACACGTTCGATCATGCCGCGAACCAGATCGCGGGTGCCACCTTCGATCAGCGCGATCTGCTTCGGGGCGAAGATCGGGTCCAGGAGCTTTCGGTAGTTCTTGTGATTCGGGGGGTCGATCTGCAGGGGGATCAGCGGTCGCACCTGACCGATGTGCACCGCATCGACACCTGACGAGAAGATCTCGGGGTGTTGGAGGACGTGTCGCACGTCTGCGTCGCCGCCGACGAGCATCATGCCTGACGGTGGCCCGAGGTCGATGACCGGCCCCACGTCACGCATCATCTTGAACAAGGGCTGAGGGTGCGCGAGCGCGACTGGGTCCACGTCCCCGCTGGTCATGTTCATGTCGGTCATCGGTTCCCCTGTTGGCAGCGTCGTGGGTTGGGGCGGTCGTCGAGGGCGGACCGACGATGCGCATGGTGGTCCGGAACTGGTCGCCCGAGAGCACTCTTCGAAGTGGCCCGTTGCGTCCGCGGTTCTCGACGGAAGAAATGTGACACGGATGTTAGCTTAGGCGCTACACGTTCCCGAATCGAGCACCGGACAGGTCTGAATCGTGTCGAGTGATCCAAGGAGACAATGACCATGACAGGGATGATGAGCGGAGTACGCGTCCTCGAGGTTGCCGCGTGGACGTATGTTCCGGCGGCAGGGGCAGTGCTCGCCGAGTGGGGCGCCGACGTGATCAAGATCGAGCATCCGGAAGGCGGGGATCCACAGCGCGGTTTGGTGACGATGGGCTTTGTGCAGGCCGGCCCCGGGGGGATCAACCACATGATCGAGCTGCCCAACCGGGGCAAGCGCAGCGTTGGGCTCGACCTGAAGACCGAGCGCGGACGCGAGTTGTTGCTCCGGCTCGCGGCAACGAGCGACGTGTTCTTGACCAACATGCGCCCGGCCGCGATCTCTGCCCTCCGGCTCGGCGTCGACGACATTCGAGCCGCGAACCCGAACATCATCTACGTTCGCGGGACCGGTCAGGGCGTGCGTGGCGCGGAGTCGGACAAAGGCGGTTTCGATGGCAGCCACTTCTGGGTCCGGACGGTCGCAGGGATCTTCGAGACACCCGAGGGTCAGTACCCGGCGTCCCAGCCAGGGCCCGCTTGGGGCGATCTCCAGGGTGGACTCGCGCTGGCGGGAGGCATCTCTGCCGCACTGTTCCATCGCGAGCGAACCGGTCAACCGTCCGTGGTCGACAACTCGTTGATGGCAAATGGCATGTGGGCAGGTTCGGCCAGTTTGTTGGCGTCGGGCCTGTTCGGCATCGATCAGATGCCCCCGATGGACCGTCGCAAGTCGCCGAACCCGATCGTCGGTCTGTACCGCACCAAGGACAAGCGGTTTCTCAGCCTGATGATGCTGCAGGCAGACCGCTGGTGGCCCGACCTGATCATGCGCCTCGGCCGCCCAGATCTCGGCTCGGATCCGAGGTTCGTCGATGCCGCAGCTCGTCGCGCCAACGTGGGGGAGTGCATCGACGAGCTCGATGCGATCTTCGCCACGCGAACCCTTGCGGAGTGGAGAGAAGCTCTCGCCGACGCCGAGGGTGTTTGGGCGGCGATGGAGACGCCCGGTGAGCTGCTCGTCGATCCGCAGGCGCTTGCCAACGGCTACGTTCGCGAAGTCGTCAGCGAAGGCGGCACGACGTTCCGGATGATCCCCTCGCCGCTGCAGTTCGATGAGACGCCGCCCGACATCAGTCGCGCGCCAGGGCACGGTGAGCACACCGACGAGGTCCTGTACGAACTCGGTCTGACCGAGGACGAACTGATCGAATTGAAGATCGAGGGGGCGATCCTCTGACCAGCTCGCCGACCGGGGCGACACGACGTCGCGTCGGCGCCGTCAGAGAATGGCGCCGCTCGCTTTGAGGGCGGCGACCTCGTCCCAGGTGAACCCGGCATCGACGAGGAGCAGCTCGGTGTTCTCGCCGTGTTCCGGTGCCCGGGTCACCTCGATCGCGATCTCATCGAACTGAGCAGGGCTGGCGACCAGGTGCACCTCCTGACCTGTCGAGGTCGTGAACGACGGCAGGTACCCGTTGGCCAGCACCTGCTCGTCGGAATGGAGCTCGCGCAGTGTCTGGTAGGGGGCCCACACACCTGTGAAATCGGCGAGACGATCCTTCCAGTAGGCGAGCGTGTGCGACCCGAACGCCTCGTCGAGGATTTTCGTGCAGGCTTCGGAGTTGGCGTAGCGCGATGGGGCATCGGCAAAGCGCGCGTCGTCGACGAGCTCAGGTCGGTCGAGCTTGCGCGCGAGCTCGACCCAGAACTTGTCGGGCTGCAGGAGGATCAGGCTGATGAAACGGTCGTCGGACGTCCGGTAGGTGTTGACCCCTGGGTTGGCCGGCTTCGTGCGATCCCCCGGCGGCATCGAATCGAACCCGTACAGTCCTGACGCAACGACCATCGGCGACATCTGCCACATCGCAGTGGCCAACAGCGACACGTCGACCGTGCCTGGTTCTCCGGAGCGTTCGCGCTTCAGGAGCGCGGCGGCGATTCCACCCGCCATCGCGAGGCCGCCCATCACGTCGCCGAACGCCGGGCCCATCTGGCCCGCAGGGTATCCCTCCGCATTGGGCTGCGCGCCGGACCACACCCCGCCGCGGGCCCAGAACGACGCGCCGTCGTAGCCACCCTTGTCGGCATCGGGACCCTTCGTGCCCTGCCCGCTGCCGCGGGCATAGATGATGTTCGAATTCGCGCCGCGAACGTCGTCGATGTCGATGCCAAGTCGCTGACGGACGTGCGGGAGGTAATTGGTCAGGAAGACGTCGGCGGACTCGCACAACTTGAGCAGTGCCATCCGACCGTCCGGGTGGCGCAGATCGATGCCGATCGATTGCTTGCCACGGTTGGGTTGCTCGATCATGAAGTTGACCCCGGCCGCCCCGCCGGGGATCAGGCCTGACGTCATCAGGCCACGCTGTGGGTCACCGCCATCGGCCGGCTCGACCTTGATGACCTCGGCGCCCCAGTCGGCCAGGACGGATCCTGCCGATGGGATGAACATCCAACTCGCGACCTCGATGATTCGTATTCCGTCGAGTGGTCCTGTCATGCGCTCTCCTTGTTGACGGTCAGCGATCCGGCACCGAATCGCTCAGGACTTGGCTGAACTCTTCGTCGCCATCTCGAAAAGAGAGACGCTGCGCTCCGAGTAGCGGCCGGTTCCGAGCGCCTTGATCGAGATGTCGTGGTCGCTCGCTGAGGCCCGCAGCGCACCAACCGTGGTGTCGGCCTTGTCGGTGCTGGCAAACGGGTTGTACATGTACCAAGCCATTGCGTTCTCGTGCGTGATCTTGTTGATGTCCGCATCGGACACCCCGCGGAACACCTCGGCCAGCTGCTCGGGTACGCCCGGCCACACTGAATCGGAGTGCGGATAGTCCATCTCCCAGCAGATGTTGTCGATGCCGATCTCATCGCGCAATTTGACGCCGACCGGATCGGAGATGAAGCAGGTAAGGAAGTTTCGCCGGAACACGTCGCTCGGCATCAGATCGCCAAAGTCCTGCCCGGTCCAGAGGTGATGCATCTCGTAGGTCCTGTCGGCCCGATCCATGAAGTACGGGACCCATCCGGTCCCGCCTTCCGAGAGCGCGATCTTGATCCCGGGGTACTTACGCGGGATCGGTGACCACAGCAGATCCGATGCGGCGGTGCTGATGTTCATCGGCTGCAGCTGAATCATCACGTCCATCGGCGCGTCGGGTGCCGGCACGACGAGCTGGCCCGATGATCCGAGGTGGATCGACAAGACGCAACCGGTCTCGACGATCGCCTGCCAGAACGGATCCCAGTAGTCGTTGTGAAAGCTGGGCTGGCCAAGCGGCACCGGGTTCTCTGTGAACGTCATCGAATGACAGCCGAACTCCGCAACTCGACGCACCTCCGCCGCGCTCTCCTCGGCGGACCAGATCATCGGCAGCGCCATTGGGATGAACCGATCGGGGTATGCGCCGGCCCACTCGTGGATGTGCCAGTCGTTGTAGGCCCGAATCAAGTCGGCTGCGAACGCCTTGTCGGGATGGTCGGCGAAGAGCCGACCGGCAAACCCGGGGAACGACGGAAAGCACATCGAGCCCCACACGCCGGCTGCGCTCATGTCCTTGACCCGTTCGTGGACGTCGTAGCAGCCGGGCCGGATCTCGTCGAACGACGTGGGCTCGACGCCATACTCCTCGCGGGGTCGGCCGGCGACGGCGTTGAGACCGATGTTCGGGATCGTCTTGCCGTTGAAGGTCCACACGTCGTCGCCGCGCTCGGTCTTGATGACCTTCGGGGCCTCGTCGGCCCACTTCTTCGACAGGTGCTCGTCGAACATCCCAGGTGGCTCGCAGAGATGATCGTCGACGCTGACCAGAATCATGTCGTTCATATCCATTTTGGATCCCCTTCGATTGCCGGCAGTTGGTGCGTGCTCGCAATCTAACGTGTATGTCAGTGTTGGTCGACCCGAGCCGCTTGTGGGCCCGAGGCGGACCTGGAGGAGGACGACATGGGCAGCGACATGGACAACGACATGGGCGACGCGATGGACAACGAGTCGAGCGGCGACATGCACGGCAGGCGCGTGCTCGTGGTCGGTGCCTCGTCGGGCATCGGGGCGGCGGTGGCACGTGGTGCAGCGCGGCGTGGTGCACGCGTGGCCGCGTGCGGTCGGCGGGTCGAGCGCCTGGAAGAGCTGAGTGCTGTCGCTCCGGCGATCCTCGCGTTGTGCGGGGACGTTTGCGACGAGGCGTCGATCCGTTCGGTCGTTGCCCGCGCCGCGGAGGCGTTCGGCGGTCTCGATGCGGTCGTGTACGCGGTCGGCGTGTCGCCACTGAAGCCGCTGGCCGAGGCGACGCAGGACGACTGGCGTGCAGTGCTCGATTCCAACCTGATCGGTGCCGCGCTGGTGAGTGCCGCGTCAGCGCCCCATCTGATCGCCTCGGGTGGACGACTGCTCCTGCTTTCGTCGAAGTCGGTGCGACGTCCGTTCCCGGACCTGTCGCTGTACGCCACATCGAAGATCGCCCTCGATGGGCTGATCCGTTGCCTTCCCGGTGAGTTCCCCGGGCTGCGCGTCTGTCGGATCGTGGTCGGCAACACGCTCGGGACCGAGTTTGCGACTGGGTGGAACGAGGCCGATCTGTCCGCGGCCGTCGAGCGATGGGCCGCCTCGGGAGTTCTGGGCGAATCCGATGGTGGTGGGCTGATGGAACCCGAGCACGTCGCCGACACGATCCTGCACGTCCTGGTTTCTCCGGCGCATCTCGACGATGTTGCGGTGCTCGATCACGGGTGACCCGATACGTGCCGAGAGGTTTATCGTTTATATGATGCGCCGGTCGGCGAAAGTTGGCACGTTGGCAAGCACGAGGGAGCCACGAATGGGTTGGGATTTCGAAACCGATGCCGAGTTCCAGGAGCAACTGGACTGGATCGAGGGATTTGTACGCGACGAGATCGAACCGATCGACACGCTCTTCCACGGACTCGAGTTCACACCACCCGACGACACGCTCCGTCGCATCATCGAACCGCTCAAGGAGCAGGTGCGTGAACGCGGACTGTGGGCATGTCATCTCGGCCCGGAGCTCGGTGGACAGGGTTACGGTCAGCTCAAGCTGTCGCTGATGAACGAGATTCTCGGACGCTCGGGTTGGGCACCGAACATCTTCGGCACCCAGGCGCCCGACACCGGCAATGCCGAGATCATCGCCCACTACGGCACCGAGGAGCAGAAGGAGCGATACCTGCAGCCGTTGCTGAACGGTGAGGTGTTCTCCTGCTATTCGATGACCGAGCCGCAGGGTGGATCCGATCCCTCGACGTTCACCACGCGGGCCATTCGTGACGGTGACGAATGGGTGTTGAACGGCTGGAAGTTCTTCTCCTCGAACGCGCGCACAGCGTCGTTCCTGATCGTGATGGCCGTCACCGACCCCGACGTCGCGGTGTACCGCGGCATGTCGATGTTCCTGGTTCCAGCAGACACGCCGGGTGTCGACATCGTGCGAAACGTGGGCCTGGGGACCGAAGAGGACGGCGAAGGCACCCACGCCCTGATCCATTACGACGAGGTGCGTTTGCCCGCCGAAGCGCTGCTCGGCGGTGAGGGTCAGGCGTTCGCCATTGCGCAGACACGGCTCGGAGGGGGTCGCATCCACCACGCGATGCGCACCATCGGGATGTGCAACCGGGCCTTCGACATGATGTGCGAGCGTGCCCTGAGCCGCGAGACGCAGGGAAGCCTGCTCGCCGACAAGCAGTTCGTGCAGGGCCACATCGCCGACTCGTACGCACAGATCAAACAGTTCCGGCTGCTCGTGCTGAACACCGCGTGGTCGATCGACCGCTACCGGGACTACCGCAAGGTCCGCAAGGACATTGCCGCCGTCAAGGTGCTCATGCCCGGGGTGATCACAGACGTCGTTCTGCGCAGCATCCAGGTTCACGGGGCGCTCGGCGTGTCGAACGAGCTCCCGCTGGCCCGCATGCTGCTGAGCGGCCCGATCCTCGGTCTTGCCGACGGCCCGACAGAGGTGCACAAGGTGACGGTTGCACGGCAGGTGCTGCGCGAGCACAGAGCGAGCAATGATCTCTGGCCGAGCGAACACCGGCCCCGGCGCATCGCTGAAGCGCGCGCCAAGTTCGCCGAGCACCTCGAACACGTGGTGGGCAACCAGTGAGCATCATCCAGCCCTTGGATCAGCCGGCGAAGGACGAACCCCGAATCGACGAGATCATGCTCACGGCGTGGCTCGACGCGCAGGGCCTTCCCGGTGCCGGCAGCCCGCTGCACATGTCCTACATCTCGGGTGGGAGCCAGAACGAGATCTACGAGGTCCGCCGCGACGGTTTGCACGCCGCACTCCGCATCCCACCGCCCACTGCGCCCGCCGAGCGCGACGACGGCATCACGCGCGAGTGGCGGATCATCGAAGCACTCGACGGCACCGCGGTGCCCCACACGCCCGCAATTGCGCTGTGTGCCGACAAGTCTGTGCTGGGCAGGACGTTCTACCTCATGGGATTTGTCGACGGGTGGTCGCCGATGAGCGAACCGAGATGGCCCGACCCGTTCTCGTCGGACCGTGAACTGCGCCGCGGGCTCGCCTTCGAGCTGATCGATGGCATCGCCCAGTTGGCCGGGGTCGACTGGAGAGCCAAGGGTCTTGATGACCTTGGGCGACCGGACGGCTTCCACGACCGCCAGGTCGAACGGTGGACACGGTTCTTCGAGCGGAGCAAGCGTCGTGAGGTGCCCGGCTTCGACGAGGCTGCGGCTTGGCTCCGGACGCATCGTCCGCTCGACTTCGTGCCGGGCCTGATGCACGGCGACTATCAGTTCGCCAACGTCATGTACCACCACGGCGCGCCGGCGCGTCTGGCCGCGATCGTCGACTGGGAGATGGGCACGGTGGGCGATCCCAAGCTCGATCTGGCGTGGGTGGTCCAGGGGTGGCCGACGCCCGACGACCTGGCCAAACCCGACGGTGACCCGGGGGCGCACACGTACGTCGACTGCGCAGGCATGCCCACGAGGGACGAGCTTCTCGCGCACTACAGCGAGTCCTCGGGTCGTCAGGTCGACGACATCGATTACTACATCGTGCTGGCTCGGTGGAAGTTGGCGGTCGTGCTCGAACAGGGGTTCCAACGTGCCGGTGATGACCCGAAGTTGAGCGCGTTCGGTGACATCGTTCTCAGGACGATGGGGCAGGCGGCTGAACTCGCCGAATCGACGGACTACCGCGGATGACCGATCCGCATGACCTCACCGACATCGCCGCCCGGTTCGATCTGTCCGGCAAGGTCGCTGTCGTCACGGGAGGTAGCCGGGGGATCGGCCGGGCGGTCGCCCAGGCCCTCGCTGCGGCGGGCGCCGATGTCGTCATCGCGAGTCGCAAGCTCGCTGCGTGCAACGCCGCGGCCGAGGAGATCGCCACGACGACCGGACGTGTCGCCGTGGGCGTCGCGTGTCACGTCGGGCGGTGGGACGACTGCACTGCGCTCGCCGAGTTCGTCGACAGACGGTTTGGGCGCTGTGACGTGCTGGTCAACAACGCGGGCATGTCGCCGCTGTACCCCGATCTGACCGCGGTCACCGAAGACCTCTACGACAAGGTGCACGCGGTGAACGCCCGCGGCCCTTTTCGGCTGGCGGCGCTCATCGGCTCTCGAATGGCCGAGGGTGACGGCGGCTCTATCATCAACGTGAGCACCGCCGGATCGCTACGGCCGATGGGCTCCGACCTCCCATATGCGATGGCCAAGGCCGGGCTGAACGCGCTCACCCTCGGTCTCGCCGGCGCGTGGGCGCCCAAGGTGCGGGCAAACCTCGTGTTGCCGGGTGCGTTCGACACTGACATCGCCCAGGCGTGGCCGGAACAGCAGCGCAACGCCGTGGCCGAGATGAACCCGATGAAGCGAATGGGGACACCGGCCGACATGGCGAGCATCTGCGTGTTTCTCGCGAGCGACGCGTCGGCGTACGTGAACGGCGCTCAAATGCTCGTCGACGGCGGAATGTTCCGCTCCCTCTGAGTTCAACCGACAGACCGATCGAGCCGACAGGCTGACACGCTCGGCGCCGAATATGACATGAGTGTTAGTAACGGTTAGCCTCGCTAGCTACGTGGGAGAGGGGAGAGCGAGCGATGAGTGGAACCGAGAGCGAGGGTCACGAGGCGACCGAGGCGTTCCGCAGCGACCTCCGCAGCTGGCTGACGGCGAACTTCACCGACACCGTCGCCGCTTCGATCCGTCAACCCGACAGCGCCTCGGCGCTACGGGCTCATCGCGAGTGGAACGCAGCGCTCGTCGATGCCGGCTACGGGGCCATCGCGTGGCCGGCCGAGTATGGGGGTCGCGACGCCGACATCCTCCAACAGCTGGCCTACAACGAGGAAATGGCGGCAACGCGCGCCCCCGGACCTGTGAACGCGATCGGCGTGGCGAACATTGCTCCCGCGATCATGGCCTACGGCACGAGCGACCAGAAGCAACGCTTTCTGCGGCCGATGCTGCGTGGCGATGAGCTGTGGAGCCAGGGGATGTCCGAGCCCGATTCCGGATCCGATCTTGCCTCGCTGAAGTGCAGCGCCGTTCGCGACGGGGACGACTTCGTGGTCAACGGCCAGAAGACCTGGAACTCCAACGGCGACGTGGCCGACTGGTGCCAGTTGTACGTGCGCACCAACGCTGACGCGCCGAAGCATCAGGGGATCACGGCGTTGCTCATCGACATGACGACCCCCGGTGTCGAGGCTCGACCGATCAAGACCATGGCGGGTGAGGCCGGTTTCAGCGAACTGTTCTTCACCGATGCCCGGTTTCCGGCATCCGCGTTACTCGGCCAGGTCGATGCCGGTTGGGGTGTCGCGACGAACACGCTGAGCCACGAGCGAGCCGGTGTGGCCAGCATGTACCTCTCGGTCCGCCAGCAGTTCGACGATCTCCTTCAAGCGGCACGTACGCCGGGTGACGACGGCACCAGACCGATCGACTCGTCCGTGAACCGAGTGGCGTTGATGCGGCGGTTCGAAGAGACACGCAACCTCGAGTTCCTCGCCCGACGGACACTCGATGCCGCGTTGAGCGGCCAGCAGCCCGGCCCCGAAGGCAGTGTCATCAAGCTGGCATGGTCGATGACGAGCCAACAGCTTTCCACGACGGCGGTCGACGTGCTCGGTCTCGGCGCGCTCGACGGCCGATGGGCGGCCAGCTTTCTCGGGAGCCCGTCACTGACGATCGCAGGCGGCACCACCGAGATCGTCAAGAACATCATCGGCGAACGGGTCCTCGGCCTGCCGCGTGAACCGAAGGGGGCGGCCTGATCCACCATGGACCTTGAACTGTCTGTCGATCAAATCGAACTCCGCGACAACATTCGTGACGTGCTCGAGGGCGCGTGTGGACGCGGGCTCGTGCGCGGGGTCTACGAAGGGACCGGCAATGCCGATCAGCTGTGGAAGCAGATGGTCGAGTTGTACTGGCCGGCCCTCGCCGTCCCGGAAGCGCACGGTGGGCTCGGACTCGGCTTCGTCGAGGTCGCCCTCCTGGCCGAGGAACTCGGGCGGGCCACCGCTCCCGGTCCACTCCTCGCCACGTCATCGCAGTTCACGCCGATGCTGGTCGAGGCCGGCGCTGCCGACATGCTCACCCAAGTCGCAGAAGGCGCGCGAGCCGGTTCACTCGCGGTCGCCGAGGCGGGACGCTGGAGCCGTGTACCTCGAACGACCGTGGCAACTCGGACGGGTGATTCGTGGACGCTGACCGGAACCAAGACAGCCGTCCTCTCAGGAGCAACGGTGGATTACTTCGCGGTGACCGCCGTCGATGATACCTCCGGCAATGTCGGGGTCTTCCTCGTGAGCGCCACCGAGGCGCAGATCACCCCAACTGCGGGACTCGAGCCGACGCTCGAACTCGCTGACGTCACGTTCGCCGTGAGTGACGCGGTCCCGATCATCGCCCCGGCGAGCGGCTCGGCGGCCCGCATCGAACGTGCGCTCGAACAGGCCGAGGTGGCCATGGCGTTCAACACGGTGGGGGCGTGTCGTCGGATCTTCGAAGAAACACTTGGCTACGCCAAGGTCCGTGTCCAGTACGCCCAGATCATCGGGTCGTTCCAGGCGCTCAAGCACCGGTTCGCGAACATGTACCTCGCCGTCGAGCGGGCGACGGCAGTCTGCTACTTCGCCGCGATCGCGATTGCCGAGGACGATCCCGGTCGATCGGAGGCGGTGCACATCGCCAAGATCGCCGCCGGCGACTGCCAACGACTCGTGGCCGGTGACGGTCTTCAGCTCCACGGCGGCATCGGCTTCACGTGGGAACACGATCTGCACTTCCTGCTCAAGCGCGCCAAGGCCGGTGAGCTGATGTGCGGCAGCAGCGCCGCTCATCGTGCGGCTCTCGCCGAGATTCTCGATCTGTACCGTTCCCGATCGGCCGTTGGCATGGCGAGTGAGATGGCGTCATGAAGCTGAAGTTCGACGACTCGGTCGAGGAGTTCCGAGCCGAGTTCATCGCATGGCTCGAACAGAATCGGCCGTCGGACGACGAGATGGCAGCGGCGCCTGCACGGTCGTCGGCATCGAGCCCTCCGTGGGCGCGAGCATGGGCGAAGCGGCTGTTCGATGCGGGTTGGCTGGTCCCCGGTTGGCCTCCCGAACGCGGTGGCCGCAACGCCGGTGCGCTCGAGACGCTCGTCTATCTCGAGGAGCTCAGTCGGTCGGGCATCCCGCGGACGACCAACCCGCAGGGTCTCGGCATCGTGGCACCATCGCTGTTCGATTTCGGCAGCCCCGAACAGATCGAGCAGTACGCGATGCCCTTGCTGCGCGGTGAGCTGACGGCGTGTCTCGGCATGAGCGAACCCGATGCCGGCAGCGACCTGGCCGGGCTCAAGACACGTGCCGTGATCGACGGCGACCGGATCATCTTGAATGGACAGAAGGTCTGGACCTCGGGCGCCCATGACGCTGACTTCTGCTTCATGTTCTGCCGAACCGATGCCAACGTGCCCAAGCACAAGGGCATCTCGATCGTGCTCGTGCCGATGGACACGCCGGGTATCACGCCACGACCACTGAAGGAGATCGTCCATCCCGAGTTTCCGGATCTGAACGAGGTGTTCGTCGATGACGTCGACGTTCCCCTGGCGAATCTGGTCGGTGACCTCAACAACGGATGGCGCATGGCGAATGCCTCGCTCGGCCACGAACGTTCCATGGTGTGGCTGATGGGTGTACTCGGGATCGAAGCAGCGATGCGCGACCTCGTCGAACTCGTGCCCACCCTCCTCGATGGATTGTCTGCACACGAGCGAGCGGTCGCGGTCGACGACATCGTCGACCTGCACGTCGACATGGTGAGCGCGAAGTGCCTCGGCTATCGCGGCTTCGCCCGCTTCGTGAAGACGGGAAGCGCGCCGGAGCAATCGCTGATGAAGCTGTATGCCAGCGACGTTCGTCAGCGTCTCATGCTGACCGCCGCTGAACTTGTCGGACCGTCGGCGTTGGCGCTGAGCGAAGGTGTCGGCGAGCTGGTCGGCTCGATGGAGGGGTACTTCGCCACGTTCGCGAGCACGATCTCGGCGGGTTCGTCGGAAATTCAACGCAACATCATCGCCGAGAAGATTCTCGGTCTGCCGCGCTGAGCGGTCACATCAACAACAGACGGGGAGTATCGAATGGAACTCGACGGACTCAGGGTCGTCGTGGTCGGTGGTGCCTCTGGCATGGCCCGGGCGACGGCGGAACGCATTGCCGCACGGGGTGGGAGGATCGCCATCGTCGACCGGGAGGGATCGGCCGGCGGTGAGGTGGCCGATTCCATGGGTGGCACGTTCCACCCATGCGACATCCTCGACTTCGACGGCGTCGAGGTCGTCATGCAGGCGGTCGTCGGTGCCCTTGGTGGGCTTGATGCAGCAGTGAACACCGCAGGTGGTGGTGCAGCCGCCCGCACGGTCGGCCGCGACGGACCGCACCCGCTCGACGTCTTCCGCCACGTTGTCGATCTCATCCTCATCGGTACCTTCAACCTCAATCGGTTGCAGGCATGGCACATGAGCAAAAACGATCCCAACGCCGACGGTGAACGAGGGGTGATCGTCAACACTTCCTCGATCGCTGCGTTCGAGGGGCAGATCGGTCAGGTCGCCTATTCGGCGTCGAAGGCAGCGATCGCCGGGATGTCCTTGACCATGGCGCGTGACCTCGGCTCGTTCGGCATCCGAGTCAACGCGATCGCGCCGAGCCTGTTCGAGACCGGCATCACGTCGGGCATCCCCGACGACTTCAAGGATGTGCTCGTCAAGGACGCGGCCTTTCCGAAGCGGATGGGCCGTCCTGACGAGTACGCACGCCTGGCCGTGGCGATCATCGAGAATCCGATGTTGAACGGCGGAACGATCCGGCTCGACGCCGGTCAGCGCTTCGCGCCAAAGTGACGGGCGTCGTGGATCTGTTCGTCGGATCGAACCTCATCAGCGGGGCCTGAGATGGAACGGATAGCGGACCGCATCGCGCTGGTCACCGGCGCCGCGAGCGGTATCGGCCTGGCGATCACCGATGCGTTGGTCGCCGCAGGTGCGAGGGTCGCGATGATCGACTGGCACGCCGACGAACTCGAGCGCGAGTCGACTCGCCTCGGCGATGCCGTCGTCGCACACCACCTCGATGTGACCGATCGCGCCGGATGGGTGACGGTCAAGGGTTGGATCGAGGAGCGGTTGGGACCGGTGGAGATCCTCGTCAACAATGCCGGCATCGGACCGACGGTCGGTCCGCTGGCCGACATGACGCCCGAGTCGTTCGACAGGATGATCTCGATCAAGCTGACCGGTACGTTCAACGGGATCCGTTCATTCGCTGCAGAGATGCGAGATCGCGGCGCGGGGCACATCGTCAACACAGCGTCGATCGCCGGCGTGGCGACGATCGAGATGCTCGGTGCCTACACGGCTGCAAAGTTCGGTGTGGTCGGGCTGAGTGAAGTGTTACGGGCCGAGATGGCGCCGTTCGGTGTCGGCGTCTCCGTGCTGTGTCCGGGTCTGGTTCGTACGAACCTCGGACGCAACACCGCAGGCAACGACGTGGGGGATGATTCGAAAGCAATGGCCGGCGGTCTCGACCCCGCTGTCGTCGGCCGACAGGTGATCGACGCGATCCGCCGCAACGACCTGTTCGTGATCACGCACCCCAAACTGCGTCCCATTGTGGCCGAGCGGGTGCAGCGGCTGCTCGCAGCTTTCGATCCGGTGGTCGATTCCTCCAATTCGTGATCTAACATCGACGTCAGTAATGTGCGCACTCAGTTGCTTTGCCCCGACCGAGGAGTTTCCGATGTCACTGTTCGAACTGTTTCGCTATGACGCCAAGCGAGTCGTCGTCGTCGGGGCCGCGTCCGGCATGGGCAACGCAACGGCGAGGTTGTTGGTCGACGCCGGCGCCGATGTGGTGGCGATGGACTTTGCGGACATCGACCTCGACGGCGTGTCAGCCAAGATCAAGGTGAACCTCGCAGATCGGGCCTCGATCGACGCTGCGGTCGACGAGTGCGGAGGCCGTGTCGACGCGCTGTTCTCCTGTGCCGGCGTCGCCGACGGCACGCCCGGTATCGAGAAGATCAACTTCCTCGGCCACCGCCACATGATCGACCGCATGCTCGACACCGGCATGCTCGGCCGGGGTAGCTCGATTGGGTTCATCTCGTCGGCTGCCGGGGCCGGGTGGGCCGCGAATGCGACGATGCCAGCACTGAAGCAGTACCTCGCCGTCACGGACATGGACGAGGCGTCACAGTGGG
>JAYTRT010000233.1:0-1939 GCA_043746045.1 Actinomycetota bacterium
TTGGGCGTGCTGCTGTTTATCGTCCGGACGGTTTCGCAACCCGTGCGCGAGCTGACCGTCGTCGCCAACGCCTTGCGCGACGAACGGTACGACGTGAAGATCGTCACCGACTGGCATTCCACCGAAATCGACCAGCTGACTCAGGCATTCGCGCAACTGCGTGATTCGCTGCTGGACCTGCGGGCGCGCAACGTCGAGTTCAGCGACGGACTGCTGCGCGCCAAGGAGGACGCGGAAGCCGCAAACCGGACGAAGAGCACGTTCCTGGCGAACATGAGCCACGAGCTGCGCACGCCCCTCAACGCAATCATCGGCTACAGCGAAATGCTCGCGGACGACGCCGATGATGACGGCGCCGAAGCACTGGCGAGCGATCTGAAGAAGATCAACGGCGCAGGCAGGCACCTGCTCTCCCTGATCAACGACGTGCTCGATCTTTCGAAGGTCGAGGCGGGCAAGATGACCATCTACACGGAAGCGATCGACGTGGCCGCAATGCTGCGGGACGTCGAGGCGACGGTGGCACCGCTAGTCCGGAAGAACGGGAACCGCCTCGACATCACCGGTGCGTCATCGGCTGGACTGATGCACAGTGATCTGACCAAATTGCGGCAGACGTTATTCAACCTGCTGAGCAACGCCAGCAAGTTCACCGACGCAGGTCGCATCGCGCTGAGCGTCACACGTACCACGCGCGCCGATGGCGACTGGGTGCAATTCGCCGTGGAGGACAGCGGCATCGGCATGACGCCGGAACAGCTGTCCGGAGTTTTTCAGGCGTTCGCGCAGGCGGACGAATCGACGACGCGCAAGTACGGTGGCACGGGGCTCGGGCTTGCAATCAGCCGCAAGTTCTGCCAGCTGCTTGGGGGGGACATCACGGTGACCAGTACACCCGGGATCGGCTCGATATTCATGGTCGATCTTCCGGTCGCGGTACCGGGGCGCGGGCCGGTCGTCGGCGGGTTGGCGCCGACCGGCACAGTGATGATCGGACCCAGTGTGCTTGCGATCGATGACGATCCGGCACTGCTCGAGTTGATGGTACGCTTCCTCACGCGCGAGGGATTCGCGGTGCACACCGCAAGCAGCGGCTCAGAGGGCGTGGCCCTGGCCAAGACCCTGCGGCCGATCGCCGTCATCACCGACATCATGATGCCCGGAATGGATGGCTGGTCGGTGATCGCAGCGCTGAAGGCCGACGCCGCGACGTCGGACATTCCGGTGATCCTGGTCACCGTGACGGACAGCCGGGATCTGGGCATCGCCCTTGGCGTGTACGACTATGTGCAGAAGCCCGTCGATTGGGATCGCCTCAGCGCCGTCCTGCACCGCATGGATGGTCGCGTGATGCAGCCAGGTGGGACCGTGCTCGTCGTGGACGACGATCCCGCCATGTGCGAGCAGCTGGAACGGACACTGACCGAGAGTGGCTGGACGGTGCGCACGGCGGCCAACGGGGCCGACGCGTTGGCGGCGGCAACAGTTGAAACACCGGCGTTGGTGTTGCTCGACCTGATGATGCCCGTCATGGACGGCTTCGCCTTCCTCGAGGCATTCCAGGCCCGACCCGAATTCGCGGTCGTCCCAGTCATCGTCCTGACCGCGAAGGATTTGACGGTCGAGGATCGTGAGCGCCTCGGCGGCCGCATCACTGACTTGGTGACGAAACAAGGAACGGAAACCACAACATTGCTCCAGCATCTCCGCAGCTATCAACCAACCTGACGTGTGATGTCGAACGAACTGCCAAACGCCCCTGCCCTCAGCACTTAACGCATTCCCTCGAGAGCGAGTTCGACCTTGCGAGCCGATGACGGGCGTTGATCGGGCGTGACGGCCATCAATGCCATGAGCAGCCCGGCGAGCGCTGGTGAGATGTCAGGGTTGAATCGGGCAGCGTCGGGCGGCGGACTCGTCATCATTCGCGAGAAGAGCG
>JAYTRT010000234.1:0-1936 GCA_043746045.1 Actinomycetota bacterium
CGAGATGACGCTCACGCGCTGACCGGTCGATCCCCGTGTCGAACCACGCGTGGACGAGCAACATCTCGGCTCCGTGGAGATCGGCCTCACGACACGCCCAGTCAGCGGCGGCCGTTGCAGCGTTCGAATTGTCGATTCCGATCATGATCCGCCGGATCTGGAGGCGGGGCTCGCCACGTACGACGATGACGGGACACGGGCTTCGACGATTCGCTGGACGCGGAACCGAGCCGAGGAGCCACGTTCTGGCCAGACCCGGGACGGATGCGCCGACGACGAGCAGGTCCGAATTGGTCAGGTCCCTGGTCAGAGCGTCACGCGGGTCGAGATGCGTCGCGACCACCTCGACCTTGACGGTTGGATGGACGGCTTTGACGGACTCTGCAGAGTCGGTCAGCCATTGACGTTGTTGTGCCCCGCCGTGGGAGAAGTCGATCGATTCAGGCACCGCCGAACACGTGATGATCCGCAGCACGGCATCGCGCAAGGCCGCCTCGCTCGCCGCCCAGTCGACAGCCGCTCGGGCGCTTTCGGAACCGTCGAAACCAACGACGACACGCCCACCTGGCCCGAGGCCCTCAGATCGGATCGCAGCCGGACTTCGGATTTCCATGTGCTCACTGTGCCGGACCCGATTTCGGGCCGGTAGGGCCTTCGGACCCGATCTCCGGTCGGGCGGCAATGCTGGATCTGATTCAGGCGGCCGAATCGTCCGGTCCGAGCGGGGACTCCCAGATCACGATCGTGCCACCGTCCGGTCGACCGCTGATGCTGAAAGAGCCACCCAACGCTGCTGCGCGTGTGCGCATGTTGGCAAGTCCGCTGGCCGGCGTCGATCCGTCAGATGCGTAACCGACGCCGTTGTCGGCCACTCGGAGCGTGAACGATCGACCATCTGCCGTCGCCGTGACATCGACGAGCGATGCTTGCGCGTGGCGGGCCACATTGGACAGGGCCTCGCGCAGACACAGCAGAATGTGCCCCCGAAGTGAACTCGAAACGGCGGTGTCGACCGGACCTCGGATGTCGCAGTGCGGCTCGAAACCCAGGGCGCGAGTTGCTTCACTGCACACCGCGATGATGTCGCTGCGCAGGCTCGCAAGACCCGGGAACCGACGCTGGAGCTCGAAGATCGTGGAGCGAACCTGACGGATCGACGTGTCGAGTTCGTCGACGGCGCGCATGATCCGCTCGACCGCCACGGGCTCCTTGACCATCTGCGCGGCGGCCTGCAGGGACAGACCAGTCGCGAAGAGACGTTGGATGACATCGTCGTGCAGGTCACGCGCAATCCGCTCGCGTTCGTCGAGCAGTGTGGAGGTTCGCGACTGCTCGTTGAGACGTGCATTCTCGATCGCCAAACCGGCCGCGGCTGCGAGACCGACGGCCAGTTCCTGGTCCACGTCGGTGAAAACCTGACCGTCACCCTTGTCCGTCAGATAGAGGTTGCCGAACACCTCCCCACGCAGAAGGATGGGCACCCCGAGGAACGACGTCATCGGTGGATGACCTGGCGGGAACCCGAAGCTGTCCGGGTGTTGGTGGAGATCGGGAAGCCGAAGTGGCTTCGGATCGACGATCAGCAAACCCAGGATGCCGTGACCATCCGGTCGGGCCCCGATCAGCGCCGTCTCGGAGGCGCTGAGGCCGACCGTGATGAACTCGGCCAGCATCGTCCGCGACTCGTCGAGGACACCGAGCGCGGCGTACTTCGCGTCGACCAACTCGGCAGCTGTCTGCGTGATCCGACGCAGCACTGCGGGCAGCGACAATTCCGACCCGATTGCCATGACGGCATCCAGGAGGCGGAGCAGCTGTTTTGCTCCGGAGAACTCGAAACCATCGGGCATGGGGCTGACACTACGACAGCGGGTCGCGGTCTCGTCCCAGTCGCTGCGGTGGTGCGGACGCTCAATACAGTCATGACGAGTTCTCG
>JAYTRT010000235.1:0-1932 GCA_043746045.1 Actinomycetota bacterium
GGCGATGTGGAATTCGAACGCAGCAGCCTGAAAGTCCTGAACTCGGCGGAATGCATCGGGTTTCTGGCGACCACTCGCGTCGGTCGCGTGGCGCTGTCCCAGAACGCTCTTCCGACCATCATCCCCGTCTTCTACGACGTCAATGAGTCCGCGATCAGTTGCCCGATTTCAGAGGACCTTCTCGCGGCGGCGGCCGAACGAGGTGACATTGTCTGCTTCGAGGCCGACTTCACCGACTTCACCGCCGCCAACGAGTGTCTTCTGTGGAGCGTCGTCGTCGTGGGCAAGCTGCAACGTTCGCCGTTCGAGTTCCGTGCCAACGGTGGCAACGGCGACGGAGCGACGAAGGTCGGCGCAGACACCGCACTCCTGCCGATGACCATTGTCTCGGGGCGTGCAGCGAGCGCATTGCTCGAGATTGCATGAACACGGGCTCGTCGTCGGACCTCTGCGAACAACTTGTGTCTCTCGGCCCTATTGGCGGGTCGTGGATGGTGCGATCGTGGACCTCGAGGAAGCCGATCCCCGACTGACAGGTCGCAGCGAGGTTTTCTGGTTCCCAGTCGCATCGACGCAAGCACGCGACGAACGGGGGCCTCCCGCACGCTTGCGACATTGGAGAATGTGATGAAGACCGATTCCCATCTGCAGGGCGATGTGATTGCCGAACTGAAGTGGTGGCCGAATGTCGACGCCGCCCATATCGGTGTGACCGCGGACAATGGTGTTGTGACGTTGACGGGTCAGGTCGGCCACTATGCCGAGAAGGCCAAGGCGGAACAGGCCGCGAAGGCCGTGTACGGGGTGAAGGGCATCGCCAACGACATCGTCGTCGAACCCGCAGGATCCAGCAAGCGCACCGACCAGGACATCGCCGAGGCCGCGCTGACATCGTTGAAGTGGAACTCAGAGGTGCCCAATGACAAGGTCACCGTCGTCGTCAAGAACGGCTGGGTGCAGCTCGAGGGCAAGGTCGATTGGCAGTTCCAGAAAGATGCAGCGGCACGGTGTGTGCACTTCCTGATGGGCGTCAAGGGTGTCACCAATTCGGTGTCGCTGAAGCCGACGGCGAAGTGGATCGATGTCACTGCCAAGATCGAGGAGGCGTTCCGTCGGAATGCCGATCTCGAGGCGCGACGGATCAGCGTGCACACGCATGACGGCAAGGTGACGCTCGCCGGCAATGTTGCGTCGTGGACCGAACGGACCGAAGCAGCGATGGCTGCATGGTCGGCTCCGGGTGTCACCACCGTCATCAATGATCTGGTTGTCGCGGTCTAATACCCCCACCTCGACATCCACCGCCGGAGCGCTCGATGCGGTGCCCCCACCGCACCGAGCGCCCGGCCATGGGCTCACGCGACGCATTTCCGGTCAAAACGCTTGTCGACTCGGAACGGTAGGGCCTTCTGACCGTCCCTATTCTCTGATGGCAACGGGTGACGACTCGTCGACCGGTGCCTGCCAGATGACGAGCGTCCCTCCGTCGGGCTGACCGTCGATGATGAAGCTGCCGCCGAGGGCTTCAGCCCGACTGCGCATGTTCGCCAGTCCGCTCGATGACCGAGTCGGATCATGGTCGTACCCTGTTCCGTTGTCGGCGATTCTCAGCGCGAGCATTCTGCCATCGGACGCCACGCTCACGTCGACGGCTGTGGCGTTGGCATGGCGCGCCACGTTGGACAGCGCTTCGCGCAAGCACAGCATGACGTGGGCACGCATCGAATCGGAGACCGTACTGTCGACGGGGCCGGTGATATCGCAGCGGGGCTCGAAACCAAGAGCGCGTGTTGCTTCCGAGCAGACGGCGAGGATGTCGCTGCGCAGGCTCGGCATTGCCGAAAATCGGTGATGCAGTTCGAAGATCGTTGATCGCACCTGACGGATCGACGTGTCGAGATCGTCCACGGCGCGCATGATTCGTTCGACGGC
>JAYTRT010000236.1:0-45959 GCA_043746045.1 Actinomycetota bacterium
CCCTGTCGGACGTCTTGGTAGAACGCCGTCCACAGCCCTTCGTTGTAATAGGTGAACACCCTGCTCGAGCCGCGTTCGGTCAACACATCGGCCAGCAGGCCCGACCATCGAGTGCTCTGCAGCAGATCGCTCGTGCGGTGGATGCGGTCGTGATCCTCGCGAAACAAGAAGTACGACCCGTACGACGACACCTTTGCGATGACGCTCCAGGAGTCGTCGAGGTGCAGACGGTAGACCCGATTGGTCGACACCTTGGCGCTCACTTCGACCACGTTGACGATGACGCGAGAGTCGCCGTATGCCCGCCACGCGTCGTGCAGATGCCCGTCGTATTTCGCGTCCAGCACCCTCACTGCCTGCGGATGCTGGTGCTGCGTCATCGCCTCAGCCTAGGTGTCGATGTTCGTTGCCCAGGTCAGTGCTTTCTCGAAGCGGGCCCTAGTCTTGGCCGCAGTGGACGCCGCCGTGCTCATACCGGTCAAGGACTTCCGGCAGGCCAAAGCTCGGTTGGCCGGCGTGTTGTCCGCAGCCGACCGCATCCGCCTCGCCCGTTGGACCGCTGAACTGGTCGTCGCGTCGGCGGCCCCGCTGCCGGTTTTCGTGGCGTGCGACGATCGGGATGTCGCCGACTGGGCCGAGTCGGTCGGCGCCGCCGTGCTGTGGCGTCCGAGCGTCGGCCTGAACGCAGCGGTGCTCGACGGCATCGAGCGGCTCGGGGACGCCGGCATCGAACACGCCATCGTCGCCCACAGCGATCTACCGATGCGCGCCCCGTTGGCCGGGGTGGTGATGATCGGTGGCATCGTGCTGGTTCCCGATGGTCGATCGGACGGCACGAACGTGCTGGCGGTACCGACCCACAGCGGCTTTCGACCGTCGTACGGATCGCAGTCGTTCCATCGCCATCTCGCCCACGCGCTCGAGCTCGGCCTGCCGGTACGCGTGCGGCGCGATCCGTTGCTCGCCCTCGACATCGACACACCATCCGATCTCGCCCATCCACTGATTGCAAAGGCGTTGCCGACATGGCTGCGAACGAACCCGGTCAACCGCCTGTGACCAACGATGCGTGGACGGTGAATCTGCCGACGCCATTGGTTGCCTTGGCCATCGCTGCCCATCCTGACGACGTCGAGTTCGGCGCCGGCGGAACCCTCGCCAAATGGGCCGATGACGGATGCATCGTCCATCATCTAGTCCTCACCGACGGGTCGAAGGGCACATGGAACCCTGACGCCGACATCGACGCGCTGAGAATCGCCCGTCAGCGCGAGCAGCGCGAGGCTGCCCGGCGCATCTCGGGCAATCAGGCGCGGGGCGGCACGGTGACGTTCCTCGGACAGATCGATGGTGAGCTCGACAGCTCGGTCGCGATGCGCGGTGAGGTCGCGCGCTGCATCCGGACGGTTCGGCCGGATGTCGTCCTCGGCCACGATCCATGGAAGCGATACCGGTTGCATCCGGATCATCGCCACGCCGGTTTGCTCGCGTGCGAAGGAATCGTTGCTGCTCGTGATCCGTTCTTCTTCCGCGAACAGGGACTCGCCCCCCATCGCCCGTCGTCGTTGCTGCTGTGGGAGGCCGATCAACCCGATCATGCCGAAGACGTTTTCGATTTCATCGACATCAAATTGCATGCACTCGAGGCGCACACATCGCAATTCGAGACGACGATGCGCGCTGCCTCCGACAGCGATCTCGGCCCGTTCCGGCAACGAATCACGGCGCGTCTCGTCGAACTCGGTGAGGCCAACGGCCTCCGGGCTTCCGAGGTCTTCAAACGCATCGACGATCTCTGATGGCTGTTCTTCGCCATCTCGCCCGCACCGCGTCGCCCGCCGATGTGCTCGAAGGTCTCGCTGCGGACGGTGCGGTGATCATCGACGATCTCGTCGATCCGACCACCCTCTCCGAATTTCGTGCTGACATGGAACGTGCGGCGGCCAGAATCGACGCCGGTACGCGGAGCCGTCTGGACACCGTTGCTGCATTCTGGGGCACCCGGACCAAGCGCTTCACACGCCTCGCGATTCGTAGCGACGCGTTCGTCGACATCCTTCTCGATCCGGTCCTGCTGGCCGTGTCCGACGCGCTCCTGCTGCCGAACTGTTCCACCTACTGGATGAACACGGGACAGATGATGATCGTCGGTCCCGGCGAGTCCGCTCAGACTCTCCACCGCGACGCTGACAACTGGCGGACGATGAACCGTCACGATGGCTTCGAAGTGACGGTCGGCTGCATGATCGCGATCAGTGATTTCACAGAGGAACAGGGTGCGACGCGTGTCGTTCCCGGCAGTAACCGATGGACGGATTTCGGGCGTCGGCCGAACATCGACGAGATCAGTCCGGCAGTGATGCGTGCCGGGAGCGGCATGATCTACACCGGACGCGCCCTGCACGGTGCGGGGGCGAACGTGAGCACCGATGGATGGCGGTACGGCCTGCACGTCTCGTACGTGCTCGGCTGGTTGACACCGGAGGAGGCCGGGCCGCTCGGTGTCGACTGGTCCACTGCGTCGAGACTTCCCGAGCGCGCTCAGCAGCTCCTCGGATGGCGTTGCTACGCCGCCGGGGGCACCGACTCGACCCGCCTGTGGACTGTCGACTACGAGGATGTTCCCGTCGGCCTGGGGCTGATCACGGCTGCACCGCCGACCGGCGGCACAGACATCGCCTAGACAAACACGAACGGGGGGCCGAAGCCCCCCGTTCGTCGCGCTCCCTCACCGAAGGTAAGGAACTACTTCTTTGTTGACTTCTTGGCCGGAGCCGCCTTGGCGACCGCTGCCTTCTTGGCTGGTGCCGCCTTCTTGGCCGGAGCCGCCTTCGCAACAGCTGCTTTCTTGGCCGGAGCCGCCTTGGCGACCGCTGCCTTCTTCGCAGGAGCCGCCTTGGCGACCGCTGCCTTCTTCGCAGGAGCCGCCTTCTTGGCTGGTGCCGCCTTCTTGGCCGGAGCCGCCTTCGCAACAGCTGCTTTCTTGGCCGGAGCCGCCTTCTTGGCTGGTGCTGCCTTCTTGGCCGGAGCCGCCTTGGCGACCGCTGCCTTCTTCGCAGGAGCCGCCTTCTTGGCTGGTGCCGCTTTCTTCGCCGGGGCTTTCTTCGTTGCTGCCACGTCTCTTCCTTTCTCGTTACCTGTGTCTATTTCTTGGATGGGTTGAGTGCGGCTTTGAGCGTGGAGCTCGCCGTGAACTTCATGGTCTTCGACGCCTTGATCTTCACCGGCTCACCGGTCTGTGGGTTACGGCCGACTCGTGCGGCGCGCTTGCCAGTGCTGAACGAGCCGAAGCCCGGCCAAGCGATCTTGTCGTCTTTCTTCGCCGACGCAACCACTTGGTCGAAGAAAGCACCGATCGTGCGCTCGGCATCAGCCTTGCTCACGTTCGCTTTCGCGGCCACTGCATCAATCATTTCTGCTTTTGTCATTTTTCTGATTTCTCCTCGGTTAACGGAGCATTACGCAGAGCACATCGAACAGGTTCGATGCCCGGATTACAAGTACCCAGATATTTGCAAATGCAACTAACGAAAAAGAGTTTGCCCACGTCAGCGGCTTGAGGTTCACTGCGTTGATGTCTGCTGTCGAACATTGGCCTCTGTTCGGACTCCGTGTCCGAACACCACGCGTCGAACTGTGTTACCCGAACGACGAACAGATCGCCGAAATCGCGTCACGCGCAGTCCGAGACGGTGTGCACGATCCGGCCTTCATGCCGTTCACGATCGAGTGGACCGACGTCCCTGCGCCGCTCCAACAGCGACTCACGATGCAGCATCACTGGAGCGTGCGCGCGACTTGGACGCCCCGCGATTGGACGTGCAATTTCATCGTGCTCGTGGATGACCGGATCGTTGGTTCACAATCGGCAGCAGCCAAGGAATTCGCTCTCCTGCGATCGCCGCTCACCGGTTCGTACCTCTTCGCCCCGGAGCAGGGCAGAGGCATCGGGACCGAGATGCGCTCGGCAGTGCTGCACCTGTTGTTCGCCGGGCTGGGAGCCGACTACGCGCACACCGCAGCCTGGTCGGACAATGCGGCGTCGTTGGGAGTCACTCGGCGTCTCGGCTACGAATACCAGGGCACGCGACGGATGTCGAGTCGCGGGACCGCACGTGATCACCTCGACTTCCGGCTCACTCGTGAGGTGTGGGCGCGCACGCGCCGCGATGACATCGTCATCGAAGGGTTGACGCCGTGCCTCGACCTGTTCGGCGTCGCGGATGCTGGTGAACCTGGCAGCGACCCGCGCCCACCCTCGGAAATCTGATTCATATGCTGTTCATCGAATAGTCCACCACCTCGGTGGGCAGAGGAGCTATATCTCTTACTCGTTGGAACGCCTATGTATTCCGAAGGGGTGTCGGTGACCGATCTCGTACCGGTTCGTGCTGTCCTGTTGTCCGACGACCAGAGGACCGTGCTGAGAACACGGTTCGTGATCGACACATCCGTGCTCATCGCCGATCCGGGGTGTGTCACGGGTTTCGGTGACGTGGACGTCGTGATTCCGCTGACGGTCATCGAGGAGCTCGACGGCTTGAAAAGCCGGCCGGACGATGTGGGTCGAGCGGCACGTACTGCCCTCCGCACGATCGAGGACCTTCGCGTACGCAACGGAGGCTCCTTGGCCGAGCCGGTACCGATCGGCGGCGGTTCGGGAACACTGCGGATAGAGATCAACGGCGTCCAGAAGCACCTGTTGATCGAGCACGGCCTCGATGCGTCCAAGCCCGACAATCGGATCATCGGTGCTGCGTTGGGTCAGGCCAACTACGCCCCCACCCGAATGGTGTCCAACGACGCCGCGCTGAGGATCAAGGCCGCTCATCTCGGGATCGAGGCGACGGAGCATCACCCTGCCGGGCGCGCGATGAACACTCGGCCGGTCGGATGGATCACCGTCCAGGCCGAGCACGAGCAGATCGATCGTCTCTATGCCGATGGCCAGATCCCGGTCGACGAGGTCGGGTCCGACGATGCCGACACCACTGCAGCCGTGGACGGTCTGCACGAGAACGGCTTTGCGATCCTCCGGTCGGGATCACAGTCGGCGCTCGTTCGCCGACGCAACGACGAGTTCCAGCTCCTCGGCCACAGTGCGCCGGAAGCATGGGGACTGCGGTCGCGCTCGAAGGAGCAGCGCTTCGCCCTCGAACTGTTGATGGATCCGGCTGTCAGCGTCGTCGCGCTCGATGGCCGGGCGGGCACAGGCAAGACCTTGATGGCGATTGCCGCAGGACTCGAACTGGTCGTCGAACGGCGGGCGTTCGAGCGATTGGCGATCTACCGACCGCTCGTTCCAGTTGGTCGAGCAGACGTCGGCTTCCTACCGGGCGGTCTCGACGAGAAGCTCGACCCGTGGATGTCAGCGATCCATGATTCCATCGTCGCTCTCACCGATCAGCGCAACAGTCGCGACGCGCGAACCCTGATGGAAGAACTGACGAGCCGGAACCAGTTGTCACTCGAGTCAGTCACCTTCCTGCGTGGTCGGTCGTTGCATCGGCAATTCGTTGTGGTCGACGAAGCGCAGAACCTCGAGCCGACGACGTTGAAGACGATCCTGACCCGGATCGGCGACGGCACCAAAGTCGTTTTCACCGGTGACACCAGCCAGATCGACGCGCCGTACATGGGCGAATCGAACAATGCGTTGGCCGTGCTGATCCAGGCCTTCGCCGGCCAGAGCTGCTTCGGCCACGTGACCCTGTCTGCGTGCGAACGTAGCGAGGTCGCCAGCCTCGCTGCGGAGCTGCTGTAGTCACCGGTCGCGCACCCTTCGCGTAGGGTGAACCCATGGATCCGGCAGCCGCTCCCACGAGCGTCCAGAGTGATCTGCGCTTTGCCGTGGTGGACGTCGAAACGTCGGGATTGTCCACCGGACGGCATCGCGTCCTGCAGGTCGCTGTCGTCACCGTCGACAGCCACGGCACGGTCATCGATCGTTGGTCCAGCCTGATCCGTCCACGCAACCGGCTGTTCTTCCGCATCGGGCCGCGCCACATCCATGGCCTGACCCGCGCCGAACTGCGCGCTGCGCCGAAGGCGGCCGACGTCCTCGCCGAACTCGGCGAGCGCCTGCGGGGCAGCACCTTCACCGCCCACAACGCCAAGTTCGACGCCGCGTTCTTGCGCGAGATGGCGGCTCGGGTACCGATCACGCTCGCCCTCACGCCTCAGCTGTGCACCCTTCGGCTGTCGCGCAAGCTCGACCCCGAGCGAAAATTGTCACACCGCCTCGCCGACGTCACGGCCCGCTACGGCGTCAACAACGAGCGACCGCACGATGCTCTCGAGGACGCCCTGGCAACCGCTGCAGTGCTGCCGTTCCTGCTTCGAGCCCACGGCATCAGCACCAGCGATCAGCTCTCCGAGCTGACGGACAACTGACCCGCTGCGGTGGCCCCGTAGCGGCCCAGAACTGATCGAGCCGAGTCGGCGGCCAGTGTGGCCCATCGTGTCGGAGCCACGACCACGGCGCGTTGACCGAGCCGCAGGAGGAGTCGCGCCAACCACTGTTCGCTGACCACCGGCATCACCACGATCGCGATCGTCGTGTCGTTCGGATCCGCGCTCAGCGAGTCCACGGGGTAGCGCTCGATCATCCACGTCAGTTCGCTCGGCATCCGCAATGTCACGCGTTCGATGTCGGAGTCGTCGGCGAACCAGCGGGCCGTGTCGGGCAACTGCACATCACGGAGCGGGTCGACCACGCCGGTTGCGCTTGCGTCGAGAATGCGGTCGATACGGAACGAACGCTCACTGCCGGATCGGTGGTCGTCGGCGAACACGTACCAGTGGCCGGCATCCGCGAACACCGCTCGTGGCGTGATCTCGCGCTCGGTCGATTCATCACGCGATGGCGTCCAGTACGTGATCCGCAGCCGCCGGCCGGCGACCGCGGCAGCGACGACCTGATCGGCCATCGGCGGACGTTCGAGATCGACCACGACGCCGTCCTCACCGAGCGCGGCGGCCAACTTGTCGAGCGCTCGCCCGAGCGGGCCGGCCGGTTCCGCGCCGGGCAGCGCCATTGCGGCCCGACCGGCCGTCAACAGCGCAAAACCTTCCGGAGCCGTCAGCCGTAAGGGCTTGGTGAACACCCGAGGTATGCCCGTACACACCATGCCCTCGTCGATGAAGACGTCGATCATCTCGTCGACGAATGGGGGGAGCCCGCACATCGAAGCCAATTCCAGATCGGCGACGACTTCGCCCGCCGACAGCGCGAAGTGCTCGGCCATCTCGACGATCGACACCTCACCACGCTCCATCAGCCAGGGCAGCATCACCAGCAGACGGCGCAGGCGCTCCGGTGCCGGGCGTGGGCCACGACGGCTCATCGGGCCGCCACGTCCGTCCTGCCCGACGAGATGATGTCCCCCGACGAGATGATGTCGTTCGACGAGATGATGTCGCCCGACGAGATGATGTCGGTCAGCCAATCGACGACCTCGACCCGTACGTCGTCGGGGCTGATCACCACGGCATGATCCGTCAACCCGAGCAACCACGACCGGAACGCATCGCGATTCACGCACGGCACTTCGACGTCGATGGAACCATCGGCCGAACGAGCGACGACGGCCGCGTCGCCGACCTCGCCGGCGACGAGTGCTGCTCGGGTCGCATCGATGCGCACAACGGCGCGACTGATCTCGTTCTCGGGCTCGCCCAGCAACTTCGGATCCGAAGGGAACACCGCGCGGATGTCGAAATCGTCCGGCCGGTTGAACGCGCCGCCGTCGCCGGCCTCGACCTTGCCGTCGATGCGGTCGACGCGATAGGTGCGTACTGCGTCGTGTGCATGGTCGTGTCCGATGACGTACCAGTAGCCGTCGCGCAGCAGAAGACCATATGGATCCAACACACGGCCAGCGTCGCGATACCGGAACTGAACGCTGGACTTCGACGCGATCGCTTCACGAAGCGGGGGCAACGACTCGAACGTCGGCACGGTGGCGGCAACAGCCCGCGACGGCCGCTCGCCCCCTGCGCCGAGCTTGAGCAGACCCTCCCGACCCCACGATTCGTCCGTGCGCACGGCGGCCACGGCCAGTTGCAGCGCGTGGCGCTCGTCGTCGCTCAACTCGAGGTCGGCCAGCTCGTAGCGCCGTCGGTCGATCCTGTAAGCGGTCTGGCCTGCCTGATCACCGCCGAGAACCTCCTGATCGATCGGTACCCCGATCTCGCGGAGCACGGCCTTGTCCCGCTCGAACGCGCCCCGAAGCGCGGGGGCCTTCGGCGGATACTGACCCGCCAACTCACCCGCAATCTGCACCAGTGTCAATGGAACCTTGGTCTCCAGCAGGAGCGCCAACAGATTCGTCATCCGCTCGAGTGGTTCGGCCATGTGACCCGAGCGTACGGCCAATCCCTGCTGTGATGACGCGGGCTGTCATCTCAGGGTGTGAGGTCAATCGTCGGTCCGCGGCGGGAGCGAGCTCACCACCTGGTGGAGCTTCTGCATCCGCTGATCGAGATGAGCGGCAGTATTGGCCGCCTCGGTCAGTTCTTCCAGGAGCGCAGCCGGCACGTCGCGGTTGTATTTGAAATAGATCTTGTGTTCGAGGCTTGCCCAGAAGTCCATTGCAACGGTACGGAACTGCATCTCCACGAACACGTTCTCGGTCCCCGTGGAGAGGAACACCGGGATCTGCACAATGGCGTGCAGGCTCTGGTATCCGTTGGGCTTCGGGTTGGCGATGTAGTCCTTGATGTCGATCACCGTGACATCCGTCTGGCCGGTGAGCAGGTCGAAGATCGTGTACACGTCGGAAACGAAGCTGCAGGTGAGCCGGACACCGGCGATGTCGAAGATGTTCTCGCGGATTTCGTCGAGTGAGCGTGCGCAGTCCCGGTGACGGGCCTTGGCCATGATGCTGCCGGCCGTCTTGAGTCGCGTGTTGACGTGCTCGATCGGGTTGTACGCGTGGAGGTGGGTGAACTCCTCGCGCAAGATGTTGACCTTGGTGGTCACCTCGTCGATCGCGAACTTGTAGATCATCAGGAATCGCGTGAACTCGCTCCGGCCCGCTGGAAGATCGTCAGGCTCGACGTGATCCCGGATGTTCCGGTTGATCGTCGGTTCCGTGACTGCCATGATCAATCTCCCGGGGTCGTCGTCCGAGCATCGTACGTGGCCTTCGTCGAGCGCCGACCGCGGGCGAAGGGGCGCCATGCGCCGGCAGGTTGAGCGAGACGGTCGGCGATGACCGCCAGCGCTCTGGGATTGTGGCCGAGGCCACAGTGACTGCCGATCACGCGCACGTTCTCGGCGTCGGGTCGGCTGCCGGGAACATCGACGCAGGACTGCCACGGGACGATGCCGTCGCCCTTCGTGTAGATCGCGGTGGTGGGTACCGGCACGGGAACTCGTTCCAGCTCGGGCTCGCGCAGGGCATCGACTCGCAGGCTGTGGAATGTCGCCAGCATGTTGTAGAGGCCGCCCGCGTTCGACGTTTCCCGGTCATCCATCGCGAACGGGCTACCGAGCGTGATCACCTGACGGACGGCGTCGGCATGCCGGCGGGCCATCTCACGGGCGTAGATGCCGCCGAGACTCCAGCCGATGATGCTGATCGGTGCGTCGTGAGACGCGTGCAACGATTCGATCCGCGCAGTCATGCCGTCGAGAATGCGGTCGGTCGGTCCGATGTTGACACCGAGCCGCCAACCGTGCGCGTGATAGCCGAGATCGCGCAGGTACCACCGCAACGTACGGGTCGAATTGTCACTGGCCATGAAGCCCGGGAACACCAGTACTGCGTGACCGTCACCCTGCGGCGCGCGTCGAAGCAGCGGCAGCAATGCTCCCATCGTGCCCAATTCGAACGTGGCTCGCGCTGCCTCGGTGAACAGCAGCTGTGGTCCGGGCCGACGCATCGTGCGCTGCTCCTGATCGATCGGCCCTGTCGTGCCTCGTGTCGCACCCATGTTGCGGAACCCCCGGTTCGGTGACCGTCAGACGATCGAGGCGCCTCGTTGCGCCCGGTACCACTCGATCAGCGCATTGGTCGAACTGTCGTGCGAGCCGGCTGGCGAGTCGGCACCGGTGAGCTCGGGGGTGATCCGATTCGCCAGTGCCTTCCCCAATTCAACACCCCACTGGTCGAAAGAGTTGACATCCCAAACGCATCCCTGCACGAAGACCTTGTGCTCGTACAGTGCGATCAGCTCGCCGAGGATCCTCGGCGTCAACCGTTGGGCGAGGATCGTGGTGGTCGGACGGTTACCGGTGAACGTGCGATGCGGCACCTGCGCGGCAGGAATGCCCTCGGCTTCGGCCTGCGCCGCCGTCTTGCCGAATGCCAACGCTTCGGTCTGCGCGAACAGGTTGGCCATCAGCAGATCGTGATGGTCCCGGTACGGATGGTTCGGGTCGGCGAAGCCGATCATGTCCACCGGCACCAGTCGCGTGCCCTGATGCAGCAATTGGTAGAAGGCATGCTGGCCGTTCGTCCCCGGTTCGCCCCACACGATCGAACCGGTGTCGATGGTGACCGGTGAACCGTCGCGATGCACACCCTTGCCGTTGCTCTCCATGTCGAGTTGTTGGAGATACGCGGAGAAGCGGCTCAGTTCGTGCGCATAGGGCATCACGCCCTGGCTCTGCGCGCCGAGCACGTTGCTGTTCCACACACCGATCATGCCCATCAGAACGGGAACGTTCTCGGCCAACGGGGCCGTCCGGAAGTGCTGATCCATGGCGTGGAAGCCACCGAGGAACTCGGCGAACGCATCGGGCCCGATCGAAATCATCAACGAGAGGCCGATCGCCGAATCGACCGAGTACCGGCCGCCGACCCAGTCCCAGAAACCGAACATGTTGTCGGTGTCGATTCCGAACGCGGCCACCTTCTCGGCGTTGGTGGAGACGGCGACGAAGTGCTTGGCGACCGCCGACTGGTCGCCACCGAACGCAGCGAGCAACCAGTCCCGCGCCGTTCCGGCGTTGGTCAGGGTCTCGATGGTCGTGAACGTCTTCGACGAGATGACGAACATCGTCGTGGCCGGATCGATGTCGGCGATGTTCTGGGCGATGTCGGCACCGTCGACGTTGGAGACGAAACGGCACTCGATCTCGGGGTGTTTGAAGGCGTGGAGCCCTTTGTACGCCATAGCCGGGCCGAGATCGCTGCCGCCGATACCGATGTTGATGACGGTGCGGATTCGTTGTCCGGTGTGACCGACCCATTCGCCACCACGGACACGACGTGCGAAAGTGCCCATCCGGTCGAGGGTCTCGTGGACGTCGGGCACCACGTTGTGGGCATGTCCGAATTCGTCGAACACGTTGACAACGGCGCCGCGGGGGGCGCGCAGTGCTGTGTGTAAGACGGCTCGGTCCTCGGTGGTGTTGATCTTCTCGCCGGCGAACATCGCGTCGCGTCGACGCTCGACATCGGCGGTCGCAGCCACTTCGAGCAACAGTCGAAGAGTCTCCGATGTGATCCGCTGTTTCGAGAAATCGAGTCGGAGATCGGCGGCGCTCGTCGTGAAGGTCGCGGCACGGTGAGGGTCGGCGGCGAACAGCTCGCGCAGGTGGGCGACGGGCGAATCATGATGATGGGTGAGCAGTGCGTCCCACGCCGAAGTAACGGTGATGTCCACGTCGGCGACCCTAATGCGGCAGTTCGGCAGCCGACAGTTCGCCGGCGGCCGCGGTGTCGATGATCAGCGTCGTGTCCGTCCGCTTGACCCGTTCGATCGGCAGTCTGCCGGCACGCCGCAGCCATCCCGCGAGTGGGGCGGCCTTGGCCGTTCCCACCGCCAGCACCATTCTCGACCGTGCTCCGTTGACGACGGCCGGGGTCACCGTCATCCGGATACAACCGTTGAACATGCCGCTGACCCCGACCAGCCCCGGCGCATCGATCACGTCATCGCCGGGAGGCCACGAGGCAGTGTGTCCGTCATCGCCGAGACCGAGATGGACGATGTCGAGTGGTTGATCGCCGAGCTTCGCGGCATAGGCGGCCGCTGCACGCGACAGCGATTTGGCGGTCACGGGCATGAGATGGACATTCGCCTTCCGAACCGGAACGAGGTCGGTGAGGTGTGATGTCAATTGACCGGCGTTGCGTTGCGGATCGCCATCCGGGGCGACCCGCTCGTCGACTTGGAAGACATGGACCGACGACCACGGCAGATCCATTGTCGCCAGATCGTCGAACATCAGTGCAGGGGTCGACCCGCCGCTGACGGCGAGCCGGCACTGACCGCGCAGTCGGACAGCCGATGTGATCCGGCGCGCCATCCATTCGGCGGCGGTGGAGGCGGCGTGCTGTGGGCTGTCGACGACGACGATCTTCATCTCGTCAAATTGCCATACGGACGACGCTCGTGCACGACGGATAGCGTCCGAGCGTGAGTCGACTCGAAGATGTTGGTGCAGCAGACGGCTGGCGATGCTGGTTGTGTGACGAGCCGGTTGATCCGGCGATGAACGTCAACGACGGTCGCGGCCCGAGCATCGACAGTCTGACCACGGCCAAGAAGGCCAAGGGCAAGTCCTCGGCGGTCGGTGTCGAACGACTCGCGCACCGGTACTGCAATACCCGCAAGGGCGCAATCGCAGCGGTCGTGCGCTGGCCTGAGCATCTCTTCGTGATCGATCCGGCGCCCATCTTCACCAGCGTCGAGCGGTTGCAGCGCAAGGCCGGCCGAGAGATCATGGCTCGCTGTCCGACGAGAGCCGACGCCGACGAAGCCGCGGCGTGGCTGGCTGACCGCGTCTCTCGGCTGTCACCTGAACTCGGCGCCGTTGCCGAGGTCGAGCCCGGCGCCGGTCAATTCCTGGTCGTGCTCCGCGCCTGAGATGGCCGACCGCACCTGGCTGACGTGAGCTGCCGGCGGACTGCCGGATTCAGCCCAGCGACGCCCGATACGACTCGAGCCGGTCGACCAGTTCGCGTGGCCGACCGAACGCAGGGAGATGACCACCGTCCATCTCGTCCGGAACAATGCCGAGCCGGTCTCGGACGACGCGACGTTGGAACTCCGCGGGGAAGAAGCGGTCGTCGCGACACAGCAGGAACCGGGTCGGCACGTCGGGCCACGCGTCGAGCGACCACGGCTTCTCGAACGGCCGACCAGCCTGCGCCTTTTGCGGATGCGAGAACACCTCTGACACGACATCGTCCGGCACGCCGTTGAAGAAGTCGACCAGCGGATCGAACTCGCCGACGCCGGTCCGGTTCCAGCCGGTGTTCTGCCACCAGTCCCCGGGGGCTTCGCCGGGCGCCGGCACCATCGCCGCGACCATCACGAGGAGCTCTGCGGGCACACGTGCACAGACCAGCGGCGCAGTCATCCCACCCAAGGATTGGCCGACGACGACGAGACCCGAGCGACCGCCGATCGCGTCGACGACCACGTCGGCGTAGTCGTCCAGGTCAGCCGACTCGTCGTCACACGGCAGGTCGGGCGCGACGACATCGTGGCCGAGCTCTTCCAGCAGCGGGGTCACCCAATGCCAGGAGAAACTGTCGGAGCCTGCTCCGTGAATCAGGACGTATGTGCTCATCGCGATCGAGACGCCGGGCGACGCAAGAACTGAGCGCGATCAGAGCCTTCTCGCTCGAAAATGCGGGATCACGTGCTCGCCCCACTGACGGATTGTCTCCATACCGACATCGTGGGAGACGGTGCCCATCTGGGTCAGGCACAGGATCTCGTCGGCACCGGCGTCGACCAGTCGCTCGGCGTACTCGATCGCGTTGCGCCAGTCGCCATACGCGTGATCGGGTGGTGTGTACAGAGCCGTTGCCGCCGGCGTCAGGGGAATGTTCATCTCGCTGAGCCGGGCTGCGACGATCCGCATGTCCTGCTTCATCGCCTCGACGTTGTCACCCGCGTCGATGGCCAGTTCCGGCGGATCACCCGTGCCGTACCAGTGATGGATCGCTTCGGCGAAGAACCGCTGACCGCGAGTTCCGATCCGGAATGCCTCGTCCTTGTCGTCGAGCACGATCGTCGGGCACAGCGCCGCAAAGTGATCGTTGGGATGATCGCTGACGAACCGTTCTCCTGTTCGTGTCGCGATGGCCTCGTCGTAGATCTTGCGCAACCCGGCGATCTCGTCGGGACCGCCGAAACCGAGCACGAGCGCACCGACGCCCATGTCGGCCGCGAGCCGAACCGTGTCCTGCTTGGTGCAGGCGATGTGCAGTGGTGGGTGCGGCATCTGCACCGGGTGCGGCGTGATCGGCCGATTCGGAACGTCCAACCGGTCGGTGTGCCACTCGAACCGCTCCTCGCGCCAGATGGTGGAGAGGATCCGCAGCGTCTCCTCCAACTCCGGATAGGTGTCCTCGACGTTCACTCCGAACAGGCCCGTCTCCTGGCGCGTTGCACCTCGGCCGCCCCCGACCTCGAGCCTGCCACCGGACAGGACATCGAGCATCGCCAGTCGCTCGGCGACGCGCACCGGGTGATTGAAGCCGAACGGCATCAACACGCAGCCATGGCCGATGCGAACTCGTCGGGTACGGGCGGCGACGAACGACAGGAAGATCTCCGGTGCGCTCATGTGCGAGTACCAGGTCAGGGCGTGGTGTTCCACCGCCCAGATCGCGTCGAAACCCATTTCCTCGGCGAAGACCGCTTCGTCGACGCAGTGACGCAGCACACGCTGCTCGTTGGCCGGTGATGCATCGTTCATCTGAGCTTCGAAGATCAACGAGAAGCGCATGATCAGGTTCCTTCCGAGGGACAGTTCATTTCGTTGTAGTTCTAATTGAGCTATTGTCGGTTGTCAACGTGAACACTGGAGGGATGCTGATGCGGTTGCACGACAAGGTTGCGATCATCACGGGCGCGGGCAATGGCATGGGCGCCGCACACGCCAGACGGTTCGTCACAGAGGGTGCGTTCGTCGTCCTGACAGATGTCGACGCCCACGCTGGGCAGGATCTGGCCGACGAGCTGGGGGACCGGAGCCGATTCGTCCGCCACGACGTCTCCAGCGAGGACGATTGGCAGCGGGTGGTCGACGCCGCCGAGGACACGTTCGGCGGATTGGACATCGTCGTCAACAACGCAGGCGTGCACTGGACCACGGCGATCGAGGACGAGACGGTCGACGGGTTTCGGCGGGCGATCGACATCAATCTGATCGGCACGTTCCTCGGAATTCGTACCGCGATCGCGCCGATGCGCCGACGTCGAGGCGGAGCGATCGTCAACATCAGCTCGCTGGCCGGAACGACGGGCCTCGGCTGGCATGGCGCCTACGGGGCCTCGAAATGGGGGGTTCGCGGGCTCAGCCGCACCGCAGCCGCTGAACTCGGCGGCGATGGCATCAGGGTCAACGCGATCATGCCAGGCGCGATCAGCACCTCGATGCTGCCGCCCGATCGCGAGGGACTCGGCGATGCCCGCTTCGCCAGGTTGCCACTGGGCCGAGCCGGACGCCCGGACGAGGTCAGCTCACTCGTCGTCTTCCTCGCCTCGGACGAATCGTCGTACATCACCGGCGGCGAGTACCTCGTCGACGGCGGCAGTGCGGCCGGACCGCCACTCACACCACGGCCGGCTCGCTGATGGAACCGGCCTCCGCCCTGCCGAACACGGCGTGGGCTGTGCTGGGGATGCTCTCGTTCGGACGCGAACTGAGCGGCTACGACCTCAAGAAATGGGCCGACAACTCGTTGCGGTTCTTCTACTGGAGTCCGGCATCGAGCCAGATCTACGCCGAGCTCCGCCGTCTCGAGAAGGCCGGTCTGGTCACATCGCAGATCGCCGCCCAGGACGACCTCCGCAACAAACGACTGTTCACGATCACCCCCGCCGGGACAGCGGCCATCACCGATTGGGTCCAGCATTCGCCCGTCGATCCACCCGTGCTGAAGCACGGTGTCGCGCTGCGCGCATGGCTCGGTCATCTCGCCGACCCCGTTCAGCTACGCGTGGTCGTCTCCGCGCATCGGGACAATTCGGCTCGGTTGGCCGCCGAAGCAGCACACGCCGCCGACACTGCCGCAGACACCGACGGGTGGGAATTCCCGGCACTCGTCAACCGGTGGAGCCAACGCTACTACGAGAGTGAACAACAGTTGGCCGACGGGATGCTCGCCGATCTCGACCGATTGAACAGCCGTCACCGGTAGCGGCGTCGTACTGTACGCCCATGCCTGAATCCTTCGACCTCGCCCAGACCGACCGTCTGCTGACGACCACGCGCGCTGTTCGCAAGCGCCTCGATCTGACCCGCCCGGTCGGACGCGACCTGATCACCGAATGCATCCGCATCGCGACCCAAGCCCCCGCCGGCGGGAACGTGCAGCGATGGCGATGGATCGTGGTCGACGATCCGGCGCTGAAGCTCGGGGTCGCCGAATTGTACCGCAAGGCCTACGCGCCGTACATGGCGGCTCAACGCGAGGCCGTGCAGCAGACTGCGCGAACAGGCATCGGCGCCATCATGGACAGCTCGGATCATCTCGCCGCCGTGCTGCAGGACGTTCCGGCACTGGTCATTCCGTGCTGTCTCGGCGAGCCGTCCGGTTCACAGGGCATGGTGGCCGGCTACTACGGCAGCATCCTGCCGGCTGTCTGGAGCTTCATGCTCGCCGCACATTCACGCGGGCTCGGTACCGCGTGGACAACACTGCATCTCGAGTACGAGGCAGAGGCTCGCCAGCTGTTGGGCATCCCGTCGACGGTGACCCAGGTCGCGATGACGCCCGTGGCGTACTACACCGGGGACTCGTTCAAACCCGGAACTCGTCGTCCAGCGGAGGAGATCACGTACTTCAACGGCTGGAAGTCGTGACCGGATGAAGTGGACCGTGCACGGCGAGCGGATGATCTACGAGAGTCCGTGGGTCAACTTGGCGCTGGCCGACATCGAGATCCCCGGCGGGGCACGCTTCGATCACCACGTGATCCGGATGCCAGCCGAGGCATCGGGCACTGTCATCGACGTCGCGGATCGCGGCGTGCTGTTGCTGTGGCGACACCGGTTCACCACCGACTCGTGGGGCTGGGAGATCCCCGCCGGGCGGATCGACGATGGTGAGACACCCATCGAGGCGGGAGCACGGGAAGCACTGGAGGAAACGGGTTGGCGACCAGGACCGCTGCACCCTCTCGGCCGCTACTTCCCCCACAACGGCTCCAGCGACGCCGTCTTCAACCTGTTCGTGACCGACTCAGCGACCTACGTCGGCGAGCCGTCCGATCCGAGCGAATCGGAACGGGTCGAGTGGGTGGAGTGGGCAAAGATCCGGGCCGAAATCGCCGCCGGCCGAATCGGAGATGGGCTGTCGCTGACAGCACTCCTCTGGGTCCTGATGAACCGCAGCGCGTCGGCCGATTGACGCGTCGACCGATTGACGCGTCGACCGATTGACGCGGCGACCGTGTGAGCCGCGGCGACGTCAGACGACGGGCAACCGACGCACGAGCGTGCCCTCGAGGAAGCGACGCAGCGCCCTCACAGCGGCCGCATGCCGATCCGCGTCCCCTCTGATCGTCGAGAAGATTGCCAGCCCCGAGATGACGATCGCGATGATGTCCTCGACCGCTTGCGGCTGAACTCCTTCGGCGAACTCACCGTTCACCTGCGCAGTCTCGACGAGATCACGGATGAAGCCCGCCGATCGCGCCGGCTGTGATGCGACCAGGCCGGCCAGTTCCGGATGCCGTTGGACCTCGATCGAGACCGTCACCAGGAAACCCCCGAGCGAGGCATCGGTGCGGTTGAACTCGACCGCTGCATCGAGGACCCGCTCGAATCGTTCGGTCAGGTGTCCCGGACCGGACGCTGCTCGCTCGAATCCGTCGTAGACGATGCTCTGGGTCTGGTCGAAAACTGCGGCGAACAGTTCGGCCTTCGACGGGAAGTAATGGTAGATCGCAGTACTCGTCACCCCGACGGCTTCAGCGATGCTGCGATTGGTGGTGGCACCGAAGCCGTCCCGGGCAAAGATCCGTCGTGCGCCCTCGAGCAGGGCGCGGCGGGTCTCCGTCGAATCGACGTCGCGGGGGCGACCCAACGTCTTGGAGACGGGTGTACGCCGTGGCATCGCCGACATCTAACTCTTCGTGTCCGGCAACCCCGTAGTCGGAGCAATGGGCGCGAATGTCACCGCAGCTGGTCGGGCGATGTCCGCTCGGGGGCGAAGTGCTGCGAAGCTGACGATGTGAGCATCGCGACTGATCAACCGGCACTGGAACATCCGGCCGACGACAGCGACGACGGCGACGTCGTCCTCCTGCCGTGGTGGCAGCGACCGCTCAACATCATCCTCATCCTCGTCGGCATCCTGCTCCTCGCTGCGGGCAGTGGTTTCGTGATCGGCGAGCGCAACGCAACCCCGAGTCCGACCGCCAGTGACATCGGCTTCCTGCAGGACATGCGCACCCATCACGAACAGGCCGTCGGGATGAGCCTGACCTACATGCTCCGGCCCGGGATCAACGGGGTCGTCGGCACGATTGCCCAGGAGATCGCCGTCGGCCAGGCCGTGGACAGTGGCCGGATGATCCAACTCCTCCGCGAGTACGGCAAGTCGGAAGCCAACGAGTCGGGAATCGCGATGGGCTGGATGGGGGCTCCTGTTCCCGAGGACCGGATGCCCGGTCTCGCTTCTGCCGCCGACCTCGACAGGCTGGCCAACGCAACCGGCAAAGCAGCCGACACCCTCTTCATCAACCTGATGATCGTCCATCACCAGGCGGGCATCGTGATGGCCACATATGCCGAAGCGCATTCCGGCACCAGCGAGGTGCGCGCTTTCGCCAACTCGATGGTCTCCAGCGAACAGGAAGAAATCGTCGAGCTCCAGAACATCCTCAAGGCGTAACGGTCGGCACGTCGGGTCGATGCTCTAAACTCCGGCGCATGCGTCGTTCGATGATCGTGCTCAGTGTTGCCGGTTGCCTCCTCGTTGCCGCGTGTGGCTCGTCCTCCCCCGGTCTGAGTGCGGCGCGATCCACATCCGGAACAGCATCTGTCGCGACCGATTCCAGCAGCCCGGGCACGAGCGGCCCCGACACCAGTGGCCCCGGCACGAGCAGCCCCGACACGAGCAGCCCCGACACCAGCAGCCCAGACTCGTCGCCGGGCACCTCGGCGGCGTCGATCCCGGATACCTCCCCTTCCAGCCCGACCCTTGACACGACGACCGTGAACACAGCGAGCGTCGACACGTCGTCGAACAGCGACGTCTCGCTGCCGAACAACACGATGGCGCCCCCGTCGAGCGTCGTCGCCAACCCGAACGACGCAACCATCGACTTCGGCGTCAACAAGACGCCCCAGCCGTACGACGCATTCCTGCAATCGTCGCTCGGCGACATCCAGGACTACTGGCGAAAGACCTACCCGGAGGTGTACGGCGCGCCGTTCAAGGACTTGACGGGCGGAATCTGGGCCAGCTACCCGAGTCGCAAGGAGGCAATTCCCCTTGGCTGTCCGACGAGTTCGTCACAGCAGTATCCGTCACAGGGCAACGCCTTCTACTGCGATCAGGGCGACTACATCGCCTACGACGACGCCGCCCTGATCCCGAAATTGGTCAAAGCATTCGGCGAGAGTGCAGTCGGCGTCGTGTTCGCTCACGAGTTCGGTCACGCCATCCAGCATCGCGTCGGAGCACTCAAGCCTGGTACGCCGACGGTGTACTTCGAGCAGCAGGCCGACTGCTTCGCCGGAGCATGGACGGCCCACGTCGCTCGGGGCGAATCCACGCGACTCAAGTTCGGTGATCAGGACATCAAGGCCGGCCTCTCGGCAATGGTGGCCGTCAAGGACGGAACCCTCGGCGAGGACGTGTTCAAGGGCGACGCCCACGGCAGCGCATTCGACCGAGTGGGCGCGTTCGAGAACGGGTTCAAGGGCGGAGCGGTCGCCTGCAAGGCGATGGAGACGAACCCACTGCCACTGCTCGATCTGCCGTTCAGCACGCAGCAGGAGAAGGACAGCGGTGGCAACTTGGCGTACGACAAGATCCTGCCGGCGGTGGAACAGGATTTGAACCGGTTCTGGTCGGTCGGCGTTCCATCGTTCTCGGCCCCGACAGTGACGACCTTCGCGCACAGCGGCCCGTTCCCGACGTGCGACGGCATCGACCAGAGTGCGTTTCCGTTCAACGCCGTGTACTGCCCGAAGACGAACGCGATCTTTCTCGACGAGGGATACGCAAAGACGCTGTACAACAAATACGGCGACTTCGCTGTCGGATACATCGTCAGCGACGCCTGGAGCGAAGCCGTGCAAACACAACTCGGCAGCAACCTCACCGGTGCACAGCGATTGCTGATCGACGATTGCCTCACCGGGGCATGGACGAAGGACGCGATCCCGCCGGCCGACGGCAACCTCGACCCGACGCGTTTGTACATTTCCCCCGGTGACCTCGACAAAGCCGTCGAGACAGCGCTGCTGAGCGACGCCGGCATCGGCAACGGCAAGATGGCCAGCGCGTTCGAGAAGATCGACAACTTCCGGGCCGGCGTCATCGGTGGCATCACGGAATGCAACAACCGCATCAGCGGCACCGGCGGCGGTTGACAGCAGTGTCGAGATGAGTCCTCGAATTTCGATTCCACAACTGACGAGCCGCGACCGACGCGCCTTGCGCACGCACGTCCTGGAAGAACTGATCCGTCTCGACGATCAGGTCACATCGCTGTCGCGCAGCTTCGACGACATCGTCGACGGTGCGGAACTGACCAGCACAGACGACGAACACGATCCGGAGGGAAGCACCATTGCCTTCGAACGGGCGCTGGTCAGTTCGCTCCTCCGGCAGGCCATCGACGACCGAACGGCAATGCGGCTCGCCAGCGACCGCATCGGAGAAATCGGATACGGAGTGTGCGAGAACTGCACGGACTTCATCGGCGTCGAGCGCCTGCTCGCACTCCCGTCGGCGCTGCGCTGCATCGCCTGTGCTCGCGCCATGTGAACCGGGTCGTCGGCCTTCGCAGCCGGTACATCAGCTTCGCACCCGGCACATCAGAGGACGGCGTCTCGGATCAGCATCGCCAGTTCCACGGGGCGATCGCCCTGAATGCTGTGACCGGCACCATCGATCAGCTCGATCCTGATCTGCGGCTGACGACGACGAGCCTCCGCCTCATCGTCGTCATCGACGACCGGCGACAGCGAGCCGCGCATCAGCGTGACCGGGACGTTCACGTTGCCGAAGTGGTCCCACAGCGGCGAATAGGCCAGCGCAACCGTTGCATCAGGCGCCGCCGGCGAGTCTCCTGATCGGGCGTGGCTGCGTCGGTCGTAGTTCCATTGCCACTGACCGTCATCGGTCTGATGAGCATTGTGCAGAATTCCCCGACGCAGCGACGATCGGGTGCGGGTCGGGTTGTGTTCGATCGTCCTCGCGAGCAGATCGTCGAAGCTGGCGAAGGTCTGGGGGCCGTCGACAAAATCGATCACCGCCTTCGCCTTCTGCTGGTTGACGCCGGGCGTGATGTCGACCAGCACGAGCTGGCGAACGAGCTCGGGATGACGGTCGGCCAGCTCGATGCTCGTTAGTCCGCCGAGCGACATGCCGACGACGGCCTTCGCCTCCGGTGCGAGTTGACGAATCACTGCAGCCACGTCATCGGCCAGATTGGTCGGCGTGTACGCGCCGTCATCACGCCAGCCGGAGTGACCGTGTCCTGGCAGATCGACTGCGAGCATCGAGACTCCTAGCGCCAGCGCAACGGTGTCCCAGGTGTGCGCGTTCTGGGCACCGCCGTGGATGAACACGAGTTGCGGGTCGTAGTCGCCCCAGACCAGCGCGCTGACCGCACGTCCGGTGGACTCGTCGACAACCGTCTCCACCCGCCGGACCGCCGGGGGTCCACTCGTCGGAAGGTCGAACTCCTCGACGTTCTCTTCGAAAAGTGCGAACTCGTCGTATGGCAGCAGCGTCATGGACACATGCTGACACGCGCCCGATCAGGGAGTCGAAGTGCTCGGCGGTGGAGTGGCCGGAGCGGTCGTCGGCGACCCGGCTGCGGTCGTCGGCGCGTTGCTGGTCGTCGGCGGCGGCTTGACCGTCGACGTTGTCGGCGTCTTGACCGTCGTCGTCGTGGGCTTGGCCGACGTGGTCGTGGTCTTCACCGTCGTCGTGGCGGCTGGCTTCTGGGTGGTGGTGGTCTTGGGCACCGTGGTCGATGTCGTCGTGGTCGCACTCGGGTCGTTGTAGTTGAACACGGGAGTGCTCTCGCGTGAGGAGTACTGCTCCGGTTCCTTGCCGTCCCAGCCCCACACATACACCCGGTCGCGGAGATGGACGTAGTTCTGGAACGTGTTCGAGATCAGCTTGTTCATCCGGATGCAGCCGTGCGAGGCAGGTGTCAACGGGACATTCGATGCACCGTGCATCGCAATGCCGTAGTTGAAATAGACCGGGTTGTACATGCCACCGAGTGGGCCGATGTGGTCACCCTGGAGCTCGCGTTTGAAACTGAACACGCCGCCCGGGGTGTAGGCCACGCCACACACCGGTTGGTCGACCGGCGCCGGGAGTGGCGAGCCGTCGGACGCGGTGTCGAGGTGGACCGTCGCACACCACGAGTTGGCCGCGGTTCGCTCGGGTGTGATGGCCGCGCCGCTGGAGATGTGGAGGACGAGCGTGGGCGTGTTGTCGGTGAAGACCGCCGCCACTTGCTGCGGGAGATAGATCTCGACGTGGGTGCCCGAACCCGGGCGCCGGGGCTGGATCGCGACCGGATCCTGCATGCTCTGCCACATCGCATTGGTGACCTTGCCGGTGGCCTTGTCGGGCTGAGTCTGGAGAATCAGCTTCTCGTAGGCCCACACCGCTTCCTTGGTCATCTCGCCGAAATACCCGTCGATCTTGCCGGGCACGAAGCCGAGTTGGGCCAGCCGATTCTGCAGGGCCTTGACGGGGGCGCCGGACGTGCCGATGTACAGCGACGACGCAAGGTTGGTCTTCACGATCGGTGCGCCGGCCGCCGTGCCGACTCCGGGCAACGTGGACGACGGGACCGTCAACCCGGTCTCTTCGTAGTCGACGCCGCCCGTTGCCGACAGGTCGGCAGCGGTTGTGGACGTGGAGTCCACGATCGGCTCCGCAGCGGCGACCGCCGCGATGGTGGTCGGCGTGGTGTCAGCGCCGGCGAGCCCCTTGCCACCTCCACCGACAGCCCCTGCTGCAACCACGACACCGAGCACGACCAGCGCCGCGATTGCCGGGATCCAGCGCCCGATCGGCACCGATGAACCGTTCTTCTGGCCGCCGTTCTTCTGGCCGCCGTTCTTCGGTGCGGGCGGCCGACGTTTCATCGGGCGGGTCTTGTCGCTCTGCCCGGCTGAACGGGCCGAAACAGCTCGGCGCTTCGACGGACCGCCAGCAGACGGCGCTTGTCGGCGGGGTGGTCGGGGCGGCTGAGACGGGGTCATACGAAAGAGGAGACACTCGGCGGCCTCGAGGACGACGTTAGCAATCGCACCCCGAGCCGACCGTCATGATGCCTGCGATTTGCACGACAATCTCGTGACATCGTCAAGAAATCGTCAGACAACCGGCGTGATGTCGAGCAGTTCTCGACGGAGCTCGCGCATCTCGCGGAGGATCTTGATGATGATCGCAGGACTGCTCAGCGTGGAGACACCCCTGGTGCGCGGAAAGTAGTCGACCCCGAACTGGGTGACCGTGTAGCCGAGCTTCTTGGCCCTGATCACGAGCTCGGCATCGATGAACGATCCCTCGCTGTGCAGTTCGATGTGATCGAAGATCCGCCGTTTGCAGAGCTTGAACGCGAAGTTGATGTCGCGCATCTTGACACCGAACATGATCCGGATCAGAAGGTTGTAGAAGAAGGTGTAGATCGCCCGTGACGAACCCTCCTCGGTGCGGTCGTGGCGGTACGCACTGATGATGTCGCTCTCGTACAGACGCATCAGGCGCATCGCCTTGTTCAATTCGGCGAAGTCGAACGGCAGGTCGGCGTCGGTGTACAGGACGAGGTCGCCGGTGGCCGCTGCGAAACCGGTCTTGATCGATCCGCCCAATTTGCGATTGACGGGATGATGGACCACTCGCACGTGTGCGTCCGAGGCTGCCAGCTCATCGGCCAATTTCGGGGTGTCGTCAGTCGACGCGTCGTCGACGATGATCAGTTCGTAGTCGCCGATCTCGCCGTTGGCGATCAGTTCGGTGCAGGCATCACGGCCCGCCGCGATGGCCCGCCCGATGTACTCCTGTTCGTTCCACATCGGGAAGAAGATGGAGAGCTTGGCGAACTCTGGCTGACCCATGCGCCCACAGGGTACCGGCTCGACGCCGCCGCTGGTCAGTGCGACATCCGCACCGCCGACGAAGCGGATACCATTCGCCCGAATGGACACGAATGCGGTCGACCGGGCCGACCTGGCAGTACCCGCCGCAGATCCCGCCGCAGATCCCGCCGACGTCAGCGGACTGCCGCTGCCACCTCCTCCACCGGCCCACGCGTCAGGCCCGATCAATCCCTGGGCGGGCCCACCGCTGCAGCCCGGGCAGTTGTCTCCCGGATGGCGAATGGTGTTCATCGCCGGATGGATCGGTGTGCTCGCCGGCTTCGGTGCCCTGTGGCAGGCCGGCCGGATCGCCGGCATCGCACCGTGGTGGCTCGGACCCGAGACCAACCTTCACGCCTTCCCGGTCATCGCGCTGCCCTTCATTGCTCCACTGATCGCCGTCATCCTCGGCGTCTTGGGCATCCGTCTGTGTTGCTACGTCGGAATCGTCGCCGGCCTGATCAGTGCTGCCGTGGCCCTCGGTGATCTGCACTTCCCCGGCCTCGCAGTCGTGGACGCCGCGATCGGTCTCTGCGGTGTCCTGGTCAGCGTTGCCTGTCTCGGTGGCCGGATGCGTGCAGCCCCAGAACCCGCCGCAGCACAGACCGGGGCAACACAGACCGGGGCCGCACAGACCGGGGCAGCACAGACCGGGGCAGCACAGATCTAGGCGGCGGGCAGTTCGCTGCGCCGGTCGACCTCGATGAAGATGCACTCGCCAGGGCACGCGTCAGCAGCGTCGATGACCGCGCGGATGTCGCGGTCGGGCACGAACGCCAGGCTGCCGGCACCACCGGGATCGTTGAGCGCGAATCCGGCCTCGGCCACGTACGCGATGCCGTCCTCCAACTGCACGAACACGTCCGGACAATGGTCGAGGCAGAGCCCGTCACCGGTACACAAGTCTTGATCGATCCAAACCCGCATGCTGGCTGCAGGGTATCCAGCAACCTCAGCGTCCACACGCATTCCGTGGCACTACCCTTCGACCCGATGGATGCCCCAGTTGCCAAGCAGGTCCCGTTCGAATGGAGCCGCCCGACCGGGACGGTCAGCGATCCGTGGTCGTGGCTGCGCAATCGCGACGACCCTGACACCGAGGCCTATCTGGCAGCCGAGAACGCGTACGCAGACCAGTGGTTCGCGCCGTACACCGGCCTCGTCGAGACCGTCTTCGACGAGATCCGGTCGAGAGTCCAGGAGACCGATCTGGCCGCCCCCGTGCGCAAGGACGGCTGGTGGTACACGTCGCGTACCGAGCAGGGCCTGAGCTACGGCATCCACTGCCGCGGGCGATCGGTGGAGACGGCAACCGAGCAGATGTTGCTCGACGAGAACGTCGAGGCGGGCGGCCACGACTACTTCTCGTTGAACGCATTCGAGATCAGTCCGGACCATCGTCTGCTGGCGTGGTCGAGCGACACCGACGGGAGCGAGCGCTACACGATGTACATCCGCGACCTCGAGACCGGCGTCGACCTCGACGACCGGCTGACGGACACGACGTGGGGAGGATGCGCGTGGTCCGCCGACAACCGCTTCGTCTTCTACGTCAAGCCGGACGAGGCGATGCGTCCGTTCCAGGTCTGGCGTCACGAACTCGGCACGTCGCAGGACGACGATGCGCTGATCGTCGAGGATCTCGACGAGCGTTTCTTCCTGTCGGTCGACCTGACCCGCAGCGGCGAGTGGATCGTGATCGAGTCGGAGAGCAAGCTCTCGTCGGAGGCGTCCCTGATCCCTGCAGCCGATCCGCACCGCCCGCCGCACATCGTCCGTCCTCGTACCCCCGAACTCGAGTATCACGTCGATCACTGGGGTGACACATTCGTCATCGTCACCAACCTCGAGGCCGAGGATTTCCGGGTCATGACGGCACCACTCGACGAGCCCCAGACGTGGACCGAGCTCGTCGCCCATCAGGCCGGCCGGCGAATCCTCGGTGCCGAGCCGTTCGCCGATCATCTGGTCATCCACGAGTGGTACCTGGCCCAGCAGCAGTTGCGTGTGCTGAGCCGCGACAACACGGAGAAGATCATCGATCTCGGCAAAGAACCGCACGAGGTCGAGCTGGACGCAAACCTGGAGTGGCACGCATCCACCGTTCGCTATTCGTATCAGTCGTTGACCACCCCAGCGTCGGTGTACGAAGAATCGATCGCCACCGGCGAACGAACCCTGCTCAAGCAGATGCCGGTTCCCGGTGTGGATCTCTCGCACTACACGGCCAGCCGAGAGTGGGCGACGGCACCGGACGGAACACGGGTTCCGGTCGACATCGTGCGCCGCATCGACGTTCGCGCAAACGGAACCGCACCGTGTGTCGTGTACGGCTACGGGTCATACGAATTGAGCATGGCACCGTGGTTCTCCGCCGCTCGTCTGTCGCTGCTCGATCGCGGCTGGACATGGGCCCTCGTGCACCCTCGCGGTGGCGGCGAGCTCGGTCGCGGGTGGTACCTCGACGGACGTCTGCTGCACAAGATGAACACGTTCACGGACACGATCGCCTGCTGCGAGCATCTGATCTCGCAGGGCTGGGCGGCACCGGACAGGCTGGCCATTCGCGGCGGCAGCGCCGGCGGACTGCTCGTCGGTGCGTGCATCAACATCCGTCCCGACCTGTTCTCCTCTGCCGTTGCCGAGGTTCCGTTCGTCGATGTCGTCTCGACGATGAGCGATCCGAGTCTTCCCCTGACCATCACCGAGTGGGAGGAATGGGGCGACCCGCGCGAGGAGCCGTTCGCGAGTTACATGCTCTCGTATTCGCCGTACGACAACACCACGTTCAACGACTATCCGGCGCTCTACGTCACCGCCGGGCTGAACGATCCACGGGTCAGTTACCACGAGCCGGCGAAGTGGGTCGCGAAGATGCGCAACCTGTGGTCGACCGAGCGGCCGTTGATCTTCAAATGCGAGATGGGGGCCGGTCATGGCGGTCCGAGCGGACGCTATGAACGGTGGCGCGACGAAGCACGGGTCATCGCCTTCCTCGACGTCGCGACCTGACGGGTCAGGTCACTGCGGCGACCACCGCGAGTGCGAGCAGCACACCGTTGCGCGCGAGGTGCTTCCAGCTCAGCGGCTTGGCACTCCACGAACCGAAGCACGCACACGGTGGCCGCTCGCCCTGCCCGAGCCGGATCGCGAGGAGCGCACTGAACGCCACGAGCATCAGCGCGGCCAGCGATGCGATCACCGGCCGGGCAACCTGTGCACACAGCAGAGCGCCGACCACGATTTCTGCCCATGGCAGCACCGGCACCACGATGCGCGGCGCTCCCAGTGCAGCGGCCTGTGTCGGCCATCGCTGCCCTGCGGCGATCTTGGCCGCGCCGGCGAGCAGGAAGGCCACGCCGACAATGATCGACGCGACGACGGCAAGGCTCACACGGTGAGCGTAAGCCCTTCGGATGCCGCCAGTACTTCGACGCCCTTGCGCTCACCCATCGCTTTCGCGTTCTTGAGGAGATGGTCGATCGCATCGTCGCAACGAGTCGGGTCGTGGTGGAAGAGCACGAGTCGTCTGACCCCGGCCTCACCAGCGAGCCACACCGCGTAGTCCACGGTGCAATGACCCCACGTGCTCTTGTGCGCGAACTCCTTCGACGTGTACTGCGCGTCGTGGATCAACAGATCGGTGCCGGCGCACAGTTCGAGCGCGCCGTCGGACGCCTTCATCGAACCGTCGTACGGCATCTGATGGTCGCTCATGTAGGTGATCGATCGACCGTTCCACGTCACCCGGTAGCCACAGGTGGGACCGACATGTGGAATCAGCCGAGCCATCACACGGATCGGCTCGCGCTGGGGGCCCTGACGGAAGTCGACGTCGAGCGGAGGGTCGGTGGTGATCACGAAATCGGTATCGCTGACGTCGTGGAAATCGATCGAGCCGGGGAAGTCGGCGAGCAGGATCGGGAACAGCGGCGGGCGAACGGTCTCGTGCAGGACATCGCCGACGGAGCGCCCGTCCTCCTGCACAGGACCGTAGACGTCGAGCTGCGACCCAGAGCACAACACGGGCGTGAAGAACGGCAGCCCCTGCATGTGATCCCAGTGGAGGTGGCTGAGCAGGACGTGGCCGCTGAAGCCGACGTCGGGAGACTGGGCCAACCCGAAGTAACGCATCCCGGTACCCATGTCGAAGAGGACGGGGTCGTGGCCGGGGATTGCGAGGGAGACACACGACGTGTTTCCGCCATATCGCGCAACGTCGTCACCGTGGCACGGGGTCGAACCCCGGACGCCGTGAAACGTCACATCGATTGCGTTCGTTGCGTGCACGTGACCCCTCGACCCCCGGACTGCTCACCGTATGCGCCCATCGTGCACCTTGTAAACGAAACACGATTGTGACGTGCGTCGCAAACGTCTGTTTCGGCTACCGTCGGCGAGGTGCCGACCACTGCGCCGAACATTGTCCCGCCGATTCTTCCCGACGGCCTCGTCGTGGTCGTCAAACGCGAATGCGCAACATGCGCAATGGTCGTTCCGGCGTTGATCCGCATCGCCGACCACGGCGGGCTGACCGTCTACACACAGGACGATCCGACCTTCCCGGATGGCATGCATTCGGTGCACGACGCAGACCTCGCAGTCAGCTGGCACCACGACATCGAGACGGTGCCGACGTTGATGCGCGTCGTCGACGGGTTGGAGACCGAGCGCACCGTTGGATGGCTGCGCGATGCGTGGCGGACGATGACGGGCATCGACGATCTCGGCGAGGAGCTGCCCGTGATGCGGCCCGGATGCGGATCGATGTCGGTCGATCCCGACCGGGTCGACGGGCTGCGAGCCCGTTTCACCGGCAGCATGCTCCACGCTCGCCGGGTCGAGGTGGCCGACGCCGAGGACGAGATGGAGGCCATGTTCGACCGCGGCTGGACCGACGGTCTGCCCGTCGTTGCGCCCACTGAAGCGCGTGTGCTGAGGATGCTGACGGGCACGACCAGGCAGCCCGGCGACATCGTCGCGGTCGTGGCTCCGGACCTCGTCGACGTGACCGTCGAGAAGATCGCGATCAATGCCGTGATGGCCGGCTGTCGACCTGAATTCCTGCCGTGGGTGATCGCCGCGTTGGAGGCGGTGTGCAACAGCGAGTTCAACATCCACGGCGTCCTGGCGACGACCATGCCCGTCGGACCGGTCATCGTCTGCAATGGCCCCGGTACCCGCAGCATCGGAATGAACAGTGGCATCAATGTGCTCGGGCAGGGCAACCGGGCCAACCTCACCATCGGACGCGCCGTCCAATTGGTGATCCGCAATGTCGGGGGCGGTCGGCCGGGCGAGGTCGACCGAGCCACGCACGGCAACCCCGGCAAGATCAGCTTCTGTTTCGCCGAGGACGACGTGCATTCGCCGTTCACCTCGCTGTCCGTCGAGCGCGGATTCGCCGCTGACGACGACACCGTCACCGTGTTCGCCGGAGAAGGCCCGCGGTGCGTCGTCGACCAACTCGCCCGCGATCCAGATCAGCTGGCGACCACGTTCGCAGCGTGTCTGCGCACTCTCCACAACCCGAAGATCGTGATGGCGTTCGACGCGATCGTGGTGATGGGGCCAGAGCATGCCCGGGTCTTCGCCGACGCCGGCTGGAACCGCGAGCGAGTGCTCGCCGAGATCCACGCAAGGTTGCAGATCCCGGGTTCCGAACTGGTTCGGGGTGCCGGTGGGATCGCCGAAGGTGTACCGGCGCATCTCGCCGACGCGACGCTGCCGAAGTTCCGTCCGAACGGCATTCTGCTCGTCCATGCCGGAGGAGGCGCCGGATTGTTCTCGACGATCATCGGTGGATGGGCGAACGGCGAGGTCGGCAGTCAACCGGTGACACGCAGAGTTGGATCCTGAGTCTGTCGAGCATGGAAGACTGGACCGATGAGCTCGACCCTTCTCGACCCGACCAACGAGCGCCGGCTCGCTGAACTCACCCGCTGCCCTCGACCGCCATCGGTGAAGGGTCTCACGGTTGGGCTGTTGGACATCTCCAAGGCTCGCGGCGATGTGTTCCTCGACCGACTCGACGTGTTGCTGACCGACCTCGGCGCGAACGTCGAACGGTTCCGCAAGCCGACGTTCACGAAGCCGGCTCCCGTCGACCTCCGCCACGAGATCGCCAGCCGATGTCACGTGGTCATCGAGGCGCTCGCCGATTGAGGCAGTTGCACGTCGTGCAGTGTGCACGACATCGTGGATCTGGAGCGTCGGGGCATCCCCGCGATGTTCATCGCCAGCGACGAGTTCTTCACCGCCGCTGAAGCGCAGTCGACGTCCCTCGGCTTTCCCACCGTCGCACGAGTGTTCACCCCACACCCCGTGCAAGACCGCACCGACGACGAGCTACGCTCCTACGCCGACGCGGCCCTCCCCCACATCCTCGCCGCCATTACCACCCCCACCCCCACCCCCGAACCCTGAAGGTTCTGCGATCGTTTTCGCCCCCTCTGGCGCGCTTTTGACCGCAAACTCTTGCAAGCAGTCCGCGCGACGGCAAATGCTTGCATTTGTTAGCGCCCAAAAGCGCGCTCTGGGGGTCGAAAACGCTCGCAGAACTTTTCAGTGGGGGAGGTGGTAGGTGGCGGTGGTCGGGTCGAAATCGGCCAGTCCGTCGGCGGCGAGAGTGGCCGCGACCCGTTCTGCGCGCTGCTGCTGGCCGGGCCACGCCATCACCGCTGTCAATGCGTCGATGTGGACGTCTGCCGCTCCGAGGGCTTTGATCAGACGGCCCCTCCCCTGCCGGTCCGACCCTTCGAAGCGACTCTGTGTTCCGCTCACGCCGAACGAACCAACAGCGGGATCGGCACCGACACCGTGGAACTCGCAATCCTGCAACAGCGGACACTCGGCACACCGGGGCCGTGACGGACGGCAGAGCGCTGCGCCGAGATCCATGATGCACTGGTTCCACGCCCACGACTGATCGACAGGCAGTGCGGCGTCGGCCATCGCCTGGGCCTCGCGCCCTGTCAGTCGACGCCCGCTGACACGGGCCAGGACCCGGGCGATATTGGTGTCGACGACGGCTGCCTCGCGCTCGAAAGCGAATGCGAGCAGTGCCCGTGCCGTGTACGCGCCGACGCCGGGCAGTTCGAGCAGCGTGGGCAACGTGTTCGGAAACGAACCGAGTTCGGCGATGCGTACGGCAGCGGCGTGGAGGTTGAGAGCGCGTCTCGGGTAGCCGAGTCCCTGCCACGTTCGGAGTACGTCGCCGAGGCTTGCACCGGCGCAGATCGTCGGCGTCGGGAACACGTCGAGGAACGCGAACCACTTCGGGATGACGCGATCGACCTGGGTCTGTTGCAGCATCACCTCGCTGACGAGCACCGCCCAGGGGTCCCTCGTGCGCCGCCACGGTAGGTCGCGCAGTTGGGCCAGCCCCCAGCTCAGGACCCGGTCAGCGGCCGCTTCGTGCACCCGTGCAACCTCGAACCGGCTCAGCGAGTGCTCGTCGGACCGGCCGACACGAACTTCACGCGTCCCAGACGTGCTCGCCGTCGTACGGGCGCGCACGCGGCGGCGCGAACTCGCGCTTCCAGATCAGCACTTTGCGCCTGAAGTAGCAGACCTCTTTGCCGTCCTGGTTGAAGCCTTTCGACTCGACCGTGACGATGCCGCGATCAGGTTTCGACGACGATGGCTTGACCTCGAGCACCCTCGTCTCGGCGTGGATCGTGTCCCCGTGGAACGTCGGGAACTTGTGCTGCAGCGTTTCGACCTCGAGGTTGGCGATCGCGGCACCACTCACGTCGGGCACGCTCATCCCGAGCACCAGCGAATAGACGAGGTTGCCGACGACGACGTTGCGACCCTGCACACTCTGCTCGGCAAACCAGTCGTTGGTGTGCAACGGATGGTGGTTCATCGTGATCATGCAGAACAGATGGTCGTCGTATTCCGTGATGGTCTTGCCCGGCCAGTGCTTGTAGATGTCGCCGACGGTGAAGTCTTCGAGGTGACGGCCGAACGGTCGCTCAAACGTGCTCATCCGGGGGACGCTACTTCAGGTGTCGTCGTCGCCGAAGTCCTGAAAAAGGTCGAGTGGCATCTCGTTGGTGACATCAGTCAGCCGGGTCTCGATCTGCGGCCGGGTCTCGATCTGCGGCCGGGTCTCGATGTGCGCCCGGGTGTCTGTGTCCGTCTCGGTGACGGTGACGGTCTCCGGTGGGTTGTCTCGCTTGGTCTCGGCAGTCGGATCCTCCTTCGGTCTTCGTGGCGAGAACTGCTCGTGGAACTGCAGGGGGCCGAGGTTGCGGTCCTCCTTACTGAGCACGACATCGCGGATGCTCTTCAACTGGTCTCGTCGCTCGATCCGCCACGGTCCGACGCGCAGCGTGAGGTAGAGGATCCCACCGAGCAGGATCGGGAAGAACAATTGCGCCAGTCGGTAGGACGCGACACCGAGGGAAGCCGTCGCGCGGTCCAGGCCGAATCCGATCAACGTGGGTACGTAGACGCCTTCGACGATGCCGAGGCCACCGGGTGTGATCGGGATGACGGCAGCGATGTTGGCGAGACCGAACGACACGATCAGCCCGTCGATGCTCAACCCGTGACCGTACGCGCGCAAGAAGACCCAGAGGGCAGCAGCATCCAACAGCCAATTGGCCGCCGCCCACCCGACGACTCGACGGAGCAGCGCACGATCCGAAACCAATTCCTCGATGCGAACACCGATGTGACGAACCGCATCGCCGGCTCTGTCCTCGTCCTGACGCAGCCGTCGGGCGATCCAGCGCAACGCCCGCTCGGCGCGCGTCTGGCCTTCCATCAGCCCGAACACGATCGCTGCGGCGAGTCCCATGATGAGGACACCGGCGATGGCCGCTGTCACGTATGCCTTGTTGAGGCCGTTGAAGGGGATCGAGATGATCAGGCCGAACCAGAAGATCAGGTTGAGGACGACTGCCGATCCGAGCCCGGCCGTTCCGAGCGCGAAGCCAGCATCCGGTCCAGGGATGCCAGACACGGTCATCAGTCGGTATCCGAGCGCGGAGCTGGCGGCCGTGCCGCCCGGCACGACGCTGCCGAGCGCCCTCGTGCTCATCTGGATGCGGAACATCCGCAGCGACGAGACCAATTTGCCCGACTCGCCCAACGCCGCTCGGGTGAGGAGCGAATAGCAATACAGGGCAGCCAACTCGAGGCCGAGTCCGATCACGAGCAGGAACGGATTGACCTCTTTCAGCTCGTGCGCCGCTCGACGGAAACCGGGGATCAGGGGAAGGACGAAGACGTAGATGACGATGACGAACGCCAACAACTTGATCCCGGAGCGGATCCTTCCGCGCGGTTTGCGCAGCGGGGCGGTCATCTCCTCTGCCACCCGTACTTGTTAGCACAGCGAGTGTCAACCGACCTGGGAGTCCCCTGCGTCGGCCTCAGCCCCTTGAACCGCCATCCACGGGAAAGGCTCCGATCAATGCGTCCAGTTTCGGGAACAATGGGGCTCGGACCGCAGCCGGGATCTTGGCCAGGTGCACGACGACCAAGTCGCGTTCGGGAAGGACCACGATGAACTGCCCCTCGTACCCGTGCGCTGCGACGCTGCCGGGCTGATCCCGCCAGATCCACCAGTGCGCGCCATATCCGAAGTTCGGCGGCTCCTCGTCGACAGCGACCTCGGTCCTCGCGTACTGCATCCAGCCCTCGGGCAGCAGCCGTTGTCGGTCCCACACCCCGTCGCGCAGGTACAGATAGCCGAATCGGGCGAAATCGCGAGCGGTCGCGTACACGTACGACGACCCGACGAACGTTCCGGCGGCATCGAACTTCGGGTCGGCACTCGCCATGCCCAGCGGCCCGAACAGGCGCGTCGCGAGAAAATCGCGCATCGTCGCTTCACTCGGTCGGCCGTTGCCGATGATGGTTCCGGCCAACCGGCTGATGATGTTGGTGGTCCCGGACGAGTAGTTCCAGACGGTGCCCGGCGGATGTTGCAGTCGCTGACTCGCTGCGAAGTGAGCATGGTCGTCCTGACCGGCTCCGAACAGCATCTCGAGACAGTGTGAGACGGAATCGTCGACGTAGTCCTCGACGAACTCGAGCCCCGATTTCATCGCAAGTAGCTGACGCACGGTGATCGCGCTCTTGTCGGTGCCGACGAACTCGGGAACCGCGGCCGGCTCGTCGATGTCGATCAGCCCGTCACCGACGAGCATCCCGACGACGGCCTGGGTCATGCTCTTGGCCATGCTCCACGAGATCAGCGTCGTCGACGCATCGGTCTCCGCGCCGTACTGCTCGACGACGAGCCGACCCCGGTGGATCGCAATCGTCGCCAAGGTCGTGCCGAGTTCCGCTGGGGTGTCGGCGATCTGTTGCAGTGCTCGGGCGACCGCAGCAGCGTCGACGTCGTCGGCGAGCCCCGCCGTCTCCCACTCGGCGCTGGGCCACGTCGCGTCTGTCACGTCTCGGAACGTAGCCGAGAAACGACACCGACTGGCAAGCTGGTGACATGACTCAGAGCGATGCCTGGCTCGACGAGATCGAGACGTGGCTGGCGACGTTCGACGAGATCGCACCGGGCGCGGTCGAGGGCCTCTACGTCGTTGGTTCGGCGTCAATGAACGACTGGCAGGAAGCGTCGAGTGACATCGACATCATTGCCGTGACGGCGGAGCCGGCAGACGAGGAGATGGCCGGCACCCTGCTGACGGCGAGCGCCGTGTATGCGCAACGCCATTCGCGACGTTCGATCGACGGCCCGTTCGTCGCGTGGGGCGATCTCGTGGTTCCGGCACAGAGCATCACGCGACCATGGAACCTCGACGGCATCTTCCATCACGACGCGGAGTGCTTCGAGATCAATCCTGTGACGTGGTTCACGCTGGCCAAATACGGCGTGCGTATCCGCGGCCCTCAGCCGTCCGAGATGCCGATTGCATTCGACGCCGACGAACGAGTTCGCTTCGTGATCGACAATTCGAATTCGTATTGGCACAGCGTGCATGCCGAACTCGACGGCGCGATCGGCGAACTCGGCGTCTCGGACACACTTCCCAGTTCGGTGCCGGTGTGGTGCCTGCTCGGCGCATGCCGGATGCTGTACACCGCAACCACAGCGGATATCACGTCGAAGTCAGCGGCCGGCCGTTGGGCTGCCGGTGTGCTCGGCGACGAACACCGAGCGATCTGCGATGCAGTCGTCTCGATGCGCGCCGAGCCCGAACATCAGGTGCGCAGGGAGCAACTGATCGCGACCGAGGCGGCGATGCGCAACGTCCTTGAACGAATGGCCGCGCTCACGACGTGAGAAGTCACGCCGTGACGAGTCAGATCGTGTCGAGGTCGATCCATTTGTGCGGTGTGGACGGTGCGGGTGCCGTTGCCAGGTCGAGCACGTCAGCCACGTTCGTGCCGCGTTGGGCGAGCGCAGCATGTTCGGGCTTGACGAACCCGGAGTCCACTGCCGACGCGAACATCGCGATCAGCGGTGCATAGAAACCGTCGACGTCGAAGAGGACGACCGGCTTACGGATGAAGCCGAGCTGGTTCCACGTCAGCACCTCGAGCAGTTCTTCGAAGGTGCCGAAACCGCCGGCCAGCGCGATGAAGCCATCGGACAGCTCGGCCATCCGGGCCTTGCGGGTGTGCATCGAATCAGCGACCTCGAGCGATGTCAGCCCGGCGTGAGCCAGTTCCGCACGAACGAGGCTCTGTGGAATCACACCGACCACGTTGCCGCCACCCGCCATCACCGCATCGGCCACGGCGCCCATCAGCCCGAGTCGACCGCCGCCGTACACGAGCCCGATATCCCGAGTCGCCATGGCCGTGCCGAGGTCAGTAGCCGCCTGCAGGTACGCGGGCGATGTGCCGACATTCGTGCCGCAGTAGACGCAGAGGCGCTTTGACGGCCCCGGCAGGGCGGATTCGGGCATCGATGGTTCTGACATCCGTGGAGTTTGCCAGTACGGGCGCTGTTCCGTTCGGACAGTATTTCCGACGTCGGAATACTGGTCGGTAACCTTGGGATCGTGACAACTTCCGATCTCCAGGCAGCCGTAGACGTCATCGAACGTGCCGAAGCAATCGTCGGCAGAGCCGTTCGAAACCTCGCCGAGAACGGAGGACCGGATGTGCATCAGGTCATCGCCTACGACATCGCTCACGCGGCGTCCGCCGTGGCGACCGCTCGCGCACTTCTCGACTACGGCGCCAAGGGCGAGACCGAAGGTCTGATCACCTGCGCCTACACGGCCGACATGGCCCACGACCTCGTGTCCCGCCTGATCGGTCGGGAAACAGCATGGGGTGTTGACGTTGCCCCGATGAGCTCTGCCCAGGCTTTCATCGAGATCTATCGAGCTCCCGAATTCTTGGCGTCACTCGCTACCGTGCCGGGCCCGCGACACCTCGCCGACGACTACGAACTGGTGCAGGACACGTTCCGTTCGTTCGCCGACAAGGTCATTGCGCCACGTGCCGAGCACGTGCATCGTTACAACGAAGACGTTCCCGAGGAGATCATCAGCGGCCTGGCCGAAATGGGCGCGTTCGGCCTCAGCGTGCCTGCCGAGTACGGCGGCTTCAGCGAGGGCGGCGACGGCGAATACATCGGCATGGTCGTGGCCACCGAGGAGCTGTCACGCGGCTCGCTCGGCATCGGCGGCTCGTTGATCACCCGTCCCGAGATCCTGACCCGCGCGCTCGTGCGGGGCGGAACGGAGGCGCAGAAGCAGGAGTGGTTGCCGAAGTTGGCGTCTGCGGACGTGATGGCAGCCGTGGCGGTGACCGAACCCGATTTCGGCAGCGACGTGGCTGGTGTGAAGGTGACTGCCGTCGAGGCCGCCGGTCCGAATGGTGAAGCCGGTTACGTGATCAACGGCGTCAAGACCTGGTGCACCTTCGGCGCCCGAGCCGACGTGCTGATGCTGCTCGCCCGCACCGACCCCGACCGCAGCAAGACCCATCGCGGGCTCAGCGTTTTCATCGTGCCCAAGCCCCGGGGCGACGCGCACGGTTTCGAATTCACCCAGGATCGACGCCCCGACGGAACCGCGGGGAAGATGGAAGGCCGCCCGATCGACACCATCGGCTACCGGGGCATGCACAGCTACGAGATCGCCCTCGAGAACTGGTGGGTCCCGGCCGAGAACCTGATCGGGGAAGAGGCCGGCAAGGGCCGCGGCTTCTACTACCAGATGGAGGGTTTCGAGAACGGCAGACTGCAGACCGCCGCTCGCGCCGTCGGCGTGATGCAGGCCTCGTACGAGGCAGCCCTCGACTACGCGAACAACCGCAAGGTGTTCGGCCACAACATCATGGAATACCAATTGACCCAGGCCAAGTTGGGCCGGATGGCGGTGCTGATCCAGGCCGGGCGGCAGTTCTCGTATCACGTCGCGACGTTGATGGGCAAGGGCGAGGGGACCACCGAAGCAAGCATGGTCAAGGCCTACGTGTGCCGTGCCGCAGAGTGGGTCAGCCGGGAGGCGATGCAGATCCACGGGGGTTATGGCTACGCCGAGGAGTACACGGTCAGCCGCCTGTTCGTGGATGCACGAGTGCTCAGCATCTTCGAAGGTGCCGACGAGACGTTGTGCCTGAAGGTCATCGCCCGCCGCCTGATCGAATCGAGCAAAGCTGCCTGACGGTTGACATATCAACCTGACCGGAGTAGAGTGGTTGACATATCAACCACCGATTCCACGGAACGAAAGCAGCAGCACATGACTGACACGACCACCACCATCCCGGGCTACATCGCAGGCACCTGGACCATCGACGCCGTTCACAGCGAAGTCGGTTTCTCCGTCCGCCACATGATGGTCAGCAAGGTTCGCGGCAAGTTCACCGAGTTCTCGGGAACGTTCGTCACCGGCGACAAGCCCGAGCAGTCGAGCGTCGCTGCGACGGTCGCACTGACGTCGATCGACACCGGCAACACGGACCGCGACAACCATGTCCGCTCCGCTGACTTCTTCAATGTCGAGACGAACAAGGACATGGCTTTCACCTCGACCGGCATCCGCTCCGACGGCGGCGACTACATCCTCGACGGCAACCTGACCTTGAAGGGCGTCACCAAGCCGGTGTCACTCGAGCTCGAGCTCGGCGGCTTCGGCCCCGATGCATACGGCGGCACCCGCGCCGGGTTCACCGCGACAGGTGAGATCAAGCGCAGCGACTTCGGCGTCGACTTCAACGCCGTGCTCGAGACCGGCGGCGTCGTCCTCAGCGACAAGGTCGCCATCCACCTCGAAATCGAAGGCGTACTCAAGGCCTGATTTCAGTTGCGGTTCGTCGAGCCGGGGTCTGGTACCCCGGCCGGAGTTCCCTCGTGGTATTCGATCAGTTCGATCAGATATCCGTCGTGTTCTTTGACGAACGCAACCGTGACCGGCCACCGATCCAGACGGGTCGGTGGCGTCACCGATTCGCAGCCCGCCGCGATGCACCGCTCATACAGCGACACGCAGTCGTCGGTGTTCAGATACAGCTTCCACATCGCAGAGCCCATGTCGATCGGGCCTGATTGGTCGAGTTGCTGGGCGAGTTGGATTCGCGATCCGCCCTGATCGGCTTGGAGCACGGCCTCGAGTGCAGTCGGAATCTCTGTACGGCTGCGAACGGGCAGTCCGCACACACCCTCCCAGAATCCGATCGACCGTTCGAGGTCGGTGACGTTGATGCAGAATTGCCCGAGGATCTGTCCCATGATGGCTCCCTGATGTCTGATGTCTGATGTCTGATGTCTGATGTCTGATGTCTGATGTCTGATGTCCGATGTCCGATGTCCGATGTGCGCTCAGGCTCACACGTCAGGACGACGGCCGACGAGGCGGGTCCGCATCCCGTTGCTCAGAGCATGATCAGCGGTCGCCGACCGAGATGTGCGCCGGCGTCGGCGAGGATCAGCTGACCCGTGATGCAACGGGACAGATCGGATGCCAGCACGACGCACAGTCGTGCCAACTCGTCCGGTTCGCAAACCCGACGCAGTGGCGTGGACATCGAGATCGCCTCGAACTGCTCGGCCCCGATCACCGCCGCGACGTCCCTCGTGTACGTGGTGCCGGGTGCGACCGCATTGACCCGGATGCCGTACGGGCCGAGTTCGGCGGCGAGGGTGGTGGTGAGATGCACGATGGCAGCCTTGGAAGCTCCGTATGCGGCCAGACCGATGGCGGGACGGGTGGCCTCCCCTGACGCGACGTTGACGATCACGCCGCCCCGACCCTGGCTGATCAGATGACGGGCCTCGGCGTGGCAGCATCGGTAGGTGGCATGCAGGTTCTGCTCGATGATCGCCCATGCATCATCCAAATCCGTGTCGACGAACGCAGCGGCGACGCGCCCGGCCATCATTCCGACGTTGTTGATCGCGATGTCGACACCGCCCAGCGAGTCGGTCACGTACTGCAACATCTCGGCGACCTGAGCATCGCTGCGCACATCGGCCGGAACCGCAATCGCGATGCCGCCGGCTTCGACGATCGACGCAGCGGTGTCGGCTGCGCGACCCGGGTCGATGTCGTTGACGGCCACCACGGCATCAGCCCGAGCCATCCACTGCGCGATCTCGCGGCCGATCCCGGCCCCAGCGCCGGTGATCAGCGCTACCGCTCCGTCCAGCGTGACCTCGATGCCCATCGTCATGCTCCCGATCGCTACCGTTCGAATTGTCGAACCAGGTGTTCGACTATTGGAACACGCCAGGAATCCGAGGAAACCATCGTGATGGCCATCGATACAGGCGAGCTCTTCACGGCAGCGACGATCGACATCGCCGACGAGTCGCCCGAGGCTGTTCTCGAAGCATTCGCGGCGCGGGGCTGGGGTGACGGCCTGCCACTGGTGGCGCCGACGGTCGCAAGGGTGGAGGCGATGCTGGCGTTCGCCGAAGGTCCCGTCGACGAGGTACTCACCGTGTTGCAGCCGCGCGCCGGCGTGGTCACCCGCCGGGTGATCGCGATCAACGCCGTCCTCGCCGGCTGTCCACCGAACACCTTTCCCGTCGTGCTCAGCGCGATCCGCGCGCTCGCTCGGCCGGAAGTGAACCTGCGCGGCGTGAACGCCACAACGCATCCGGTCGCCCCGATGATCATCGTCCACGGACGGGCCGTCGACGAATGCGGCTTCAACGCAGGGATCGGTGCATTCGGACCTGGCAACCGGGCCAACGCCACCGTCGGGCGCGCCGTACGCCTGATCATGCTTCACGTCGCCGGCGCACTCCCGGGCTCGGGCGACGCGGCCACCCATGGCCAACCGGCCAAATACACCTTCTGCGCCGCCGAGAACCTGGCCGAGAGTCCCTGGGGCGGGTACGCCTCGGCCATCGGTATCGACGCACCCAGCGCTGTCACCGTCCACTGCGGCGAGGGCCCGCACAACGTGCACGATGCCGAAGCCGCTGGCGATGCCGGGCTGATCCTCGACAAGATCGCCTCGTCGATGACGACGCTGGGAATGAACAACGCACCGATCAGTCAGGCCGAGTTCTTCGTCGTCCTCGGTCCCGAGCACGCGCGCAGCATCGCCGCTGCCGGTCTGCAGCGCGCCGACGTCTCGAGCTATCTGTACGAGAAGGCGCGGATGCCGGCCGCACTGTTCCGCCGCCACTTCCAGGAGCTGGCCTGGGCGACGTGGATGAAGACGGCGACCGACGAGGCGCTGCTGCCGATGACCGGACACCCGGACAACGTGCGCGTGCTCGTCGCCGGGGGTCCGGGAAAGCACTCGCTCGTCGTGCCGTCGTGGGGCATGACACGATCAGCCACTGTTCCGGTGGCCGGATGAGACGAATCAGAAGCACGTCAGCACGGGACGACGCGCATGAGCGGACCAGGATGAGGAGGACCGGATGACCATCACCGTGTACGCACCCGACAGTGAGGCGCGCCCCGATCGAGCCTCGCTCGCCGCCTCGCCTGCGAGCCTCACCGGGTTGCGGCTCGCAGTGCTCGACAACGGCAAGCCGAACGCCGTGACGGTCATGGTCCGAGCCGCCGAGACGCTGGCGGCGCGAACGGGGGCCGTTGTCTCGTTGGTCGTCAAGAAAGGCCCGGGAGGACGGTCGGCCAACGCAGCGATCCCCTGCGCCGATGACATCTTCGACCGACTCCTGGCCGAGGCCGACATCGTCATCACCGGTGCTGCAGATTGCGGCAGCTGCACCGCCTACAGCGTCTTCGACGCGATTGCCCTGGAGAAGCACGGCATCCCGACGGTAGTGGTGACCACCACCGAATTCGCCCCCATCGCGACCACGATGTCCGCCGACTTCGGGATGCCCGACGTGCGCACCCTCGTGCTGCCGCACCCGCTCGGCGGCACCGACCGCGAGACGCTCTGGGTGTGGGCCGATGTGGCCACCTTTCGACTCGAAGCACTGTTCCTCGGTACCCCGCCGGCGACGGACGCCGTTGGAGCCGCATCTCCCCCTACCGATTTCGGGGCGGTCAGTGCCGCACTCGCCGGAGTCCAAGCGCTCGTCGAGGCCGACAGCAGTCGGTTCCATCTGGACCGGGTCTCGGCGGACGGGGTCGTCCACCTGACACTGCTGATCGACGATGCATCGTGCGCCGAATGCGTGATGCCGCGCGAGATCCTCGAGCGCACCGCAGCACGTGTGTTGCGGGCCGCCGTACCGACCATCAGTCGGGTGAGCATCGCCGATCCGCGTGAGTTCTCGACGAGCCCGACGTGATCGTCGTCGGCATCCTGCATCCGGCTGCGTGGTACGGCGATCGGGCGGCATTCCAACAGCAGATGGATGCCCTGCGGGCGCTCGACCAGCGCGTCGAAGTGATCGTCGAGCCCTTCGTCGAGTCGCAGGAACGGCGTGTCGCGATCCGGCCCGGCGACACCGACACGCGACCGCCCGCCGCTGTCCTCACCGATGTCCAGATCGACATGCTGTCCCGGATCGAGGTCGCGCTCACGCTCGACCTCCCCGATCAGCTCGGGACTGTTGCTCCGAACCTGCGCTGGGTGCAGGCGATCGGCGCAGGCGTGGAGCACCTCCAACCGAAGGTGGAGCGGACCGGGGTCCGTCTGACGACCAACGGCGGGAGCAACTCGATCGGCATCGCCGAGTTCGTGATGGCGCGAATCCTGGCGTACTACAAACCACTCGCCGAGATCGCCTCGCTGCAGAACGAGCATCGCTGGGAACCGCGATACGGACGCCAGCTCGCCGGGTCCTCCATCGCACTGCTCGGCTTCGGTCCGATCAACCAGGCTGTCGCAGCGCGCGCACACGCGTTCGGTGTCCGTGTGGTGGTCGTCCGCCGCAACCCCGGTGAAACCCCGCCCGGCGTGTCCGCCGTCCACGGGCAGCACGAGCTGCGGGCGGTGCTGGCCGAGAGCGACATCGTCGTCTCGGCGGTACCCGAGACACCGGAGACAATGGGCATGATCGGCCGTGGCGAGCTCGAGGCAATGCGGCCCGGCTCGTTCTTCTGCAACGTCGGGCGCGGCTCGATCGTCGATGAAGCAGCGCTGATCGCTGCGCTCGAATCGGGTCATCTCGGCGGCGCTGCGATCGATGTGGCCAGCCTCGAGCCACTTCCCGCCGACAACCCACTGTGGAATGCCCCGAACCTGCACATCTCGGCTCACTGCTCGAGCGTGCCCTCGGCGATGTTCCCGGAAGTGCACCGCCTGTTCCGCGAAAACCTCGCCCGCTACCTTCGTGGAGAACCGCTGACCAGCGAAGTCGCCGTGGATCGTGGGTGAACCAGCGAGCGCGGCCGATCTTGCGTTCGTCGACGTCCACGTACATGTCGCGTGCGACGACACCCAGCGCTTCCCGCGCCGACCAACGGGCGTCGGCAGCCAGTGGTGGAGCCAACCAGACGGCGCCGGACCTGCCGTGCTGCGAACGGCGAAAGACGCCGGCGCTGCGAACGTCGTGGTGGTCCAGGCGGTCGGCGCGTACGGCCACGACTGCGCCTGCGCGTCCGACGTCGTCGAATCGTCCGCCGGCTACGCGTTGCTGGTCGCCTCGATCGACATGACCGCTGTCGACCTGTCAGCTGTCGACCTGTCAGCTGTCGACCTGCAGACCTCGCGTCGGCCGTGCGTCGGGTGGAGGTTGTTCGGCGTCGCCGACGGTGCGCCATGGCTCGACGACGAGCGCGCCGACCTCGTCTGGTCACGCGCCGCCGAGTTGGATGCGGTCATCGTCCCGACGATCTTCACCGACCGACTGGACTCGTTGGCAGCCGTTGCCGCCCGTCACCCCGCCGTACGTGTCGCGCTCGATCATTGCGCCTTTCCCGACATCGGCGGCGCGAGCGCAGAGCACACGCTGTTGCGAACGGCCGAGACTTCGTCGATCCGTCTCAAGGTGACGACGCACGTGCTCGACGCATGGCTGCGCCAGGGTCGACTGGATCAGGCATTCGCCGACCTCGTTGACGCCTTCGGCACCGATCGGATGTGCTGGGGTTCCGATCACCCGCAGCACCAGGGATCGACCTACGCCGAGAAGCTGGCGCTGGCTCGCCACGCGACACGGCACCTCGACGGCCAGCAACGATCACGGTTCTTCGTCGGCACCGCCGTCGAGCTCGGCTGGGCACCGGCGCGATGAAGCGCTGCCGAGAGGCATCGCTGTGAACCTGCGCGCCGATTGTGCCTCCGAGTCCGTCAGGGTTCGGCTTTGCGGCGCAGATGTCGACGTTCCGGTTCGTTCGTGGCCAGCAGCGCAGCCCGGTGATAGGCGTGGCGTGCTCCGTCGTGCTCCCCCGCCATTTCGTGGAGGTACCCAACGGTGGCGTGATAGCGGTGATGGTCGGCCAACGATGCACCGAGTGCGTCCATCTCGCGCATCGCAGCCACCGGCCCATCGGTGTGGGCGATGGCGACAGCGCGATTCAGTCTGACGACCGGGTTGTCGGTGCGCTCGGCGAGCAGGTCGTAGAGCGCTCTGAGCTGGAGCCAATTCGTGGCAGCGTACGTCGGGGCCTGGTCGTGGACGGCGGCGATTGCAGCCTGCAGTTGGTATTCGCCCATCGCGTGCTGAGCGAGCGCAGACGTGAGCAGGCGGAGGCCTTCGGTGATCATCGGCTGGTTCCACAGCTGTCGGTCCTGCCGATCGAGCGGGACCAGATCGCCGTTCGCTGCGGTGCGCGCGTTGCGGCGGGCATCGGACAGCAGCAACAGGGCAGCCAGACCGGCCGACTCTGGATGGTCCGGCATGCGGTCGTGCAGGAGGCGGGCGAGGCGGATTGCTTCGTCGGCCAGATCGGTGCGCGTCAGCCGTGTTCCACTCGTCGCCGCGTGACCCTCGTTGAAGATGAGGTAGATGATCTGCATCACCGCCGGGAGGCGTTGGTCGATGAGGTCCAGCGGCGGACGAGAGAACGGCTCACCGGACCGTGCGACGGTCGCCTTGGCGCGGCTGATCCGCTGGGCGATCGTGGCCTCGGGCTGCAACAACGCCTCGGCGATCTCTCTGGTGGTCAGGCCCCCGACCGCCCGCAGCGTCAGAGGGATCGCCGCGCTCGGTCTCAGCGCAGTGTGGCAGCACAGGAACAGCAGCGCCAGAGAGTCGTCCTCGGAGACGGTTGGTTCGATGGGCACCGTCGACCACGACACGACCAGCGCCTCGCGTCGTCGACGTGCTGTGTCACGGTGATGACGGTCGATCAGCCGGCGTTGTGCGACCCGCACCATCCAGCCGACCGGACGATCCGGCACCCCCGTCGACGGCCACGAATCAAGGGCGATGAGCACTGCGTCCTGCACTGCGTCCTCGGCATCGGCGAACCGATTTCCCTGGCGCAGCAACACCCCCAGCGCTGTCGGGCCGGCGTCGCGGAGCAGTCGTTCGATGTCCGCTGGTGTGCGGGTGTCGGGCATCGGGCATCTCCGGCTATGTCGACGCCGGTGCGCCGAGAACCTGTCGAACTTCGATCGGCTGACGGATCGGGGCTCCACCCATCCCGGGAGCGGCCGAAATCCGTGCAGCGAGCTCGATCGCGCGGTCCAAGGAGGCGACGTCGACCAATCGGTAGCCGGCGACGAGCTCCTTCGTCTCGGGGAACGGGCCATCGGACACGACAGGCGGCTGATGGCCGTCGGAGGTGACGAAGCGCGCTTGCTCCGGCCCGGACAGCCCCTGCGCGTCGACGAGTTCGCCCAGTGCGCTCAACTCTCTGTTGAGCGCGATCTGGAACTCGATGTGGGTCTCGACATCTGCCTCGGACCACTGGTCCATCGGAGTCATGACCGAGTCGGCCGGGCCGTAGTTCTGGAGCAGCATGAAGCGCATCGGAGGTCCCTGACTCAACGATCGAAGGCCGTTTGCAGGACAGCAATGTCGAGCTTGTCCATCTGCATCATCGCGTCCATCGCCTGGCCGGCGCGCGTCCGGTCGGGGGCGCCGATCAGCGTGCCGAGCAGGCTCGGAACGATCTGCCACGACAGGCCGTAACGGTCCTTCAGCCAGCCGCATCGACCTGGCTCGCCCCCGTTGTCGATCAACCGATGCCACAGATCGTCGATCTCGTTCTGGGTCTCGACGCTGACGAACAGCGAGATCGCCTCGGTGAAGCCGGCGTGGACGGGACCACCGTTGAGCAGCATCAGCTTCTGGCCGCACAACTCGAGCGTGGCTGCGAACACTGGCGCCTCCCCAGCTGAACGGTGCAGATCGGGCGAAGCCGCAGCGGGGAAGATCGACGTGTAGAACGCGATTGGTTCCGCGAGATCGGTGTCGAACCACAGG